>CALBBA010000314.1 GCA_937926755.1 uncultured Collinsella sp. | reverse complement strand
TTAAGGAACAGCTCGGCATTATCGCAGTTCGAGTAAGCCTTGATTTGCTGAGTGGGCTTGTTCCTCTGGGTGAATCGCTTGCTGGTGAGGTACACGAACTTGTCGCTCTTGTTCCAGTTCGCCTTAAAGAAGTAGTAGGCATCCTTCTTCGTCACATGGTCATAGCACAGCAGACCCTTGGTGTTGAGGCGTTCCTTGCCACCGGCATTGCGGTACGACGAGAAGTCGAACATGTTCCAGACGAAGCTTGCAGCGACATTCGTGCTGTGCTGAATATAATCCCAGTACGCTTCCAGCAGGTAGGACTGATATTCCTCATAGTGCTTATCGCCATTGGCATCCGAAGCACCATTCCAAGAGAAAGAACCGTCCACTTCCGTATGCTGGTCGATATTGGCACCGGCACCATATTCGGAAAGCATCATGGAATCGGCACCAAGAACCTGCTGATAGTTGTTCATCTTATTGGTCAGCGATTCCACGAGCTTCTTGTGCCCAGCAGCATCTGCATTCCGCACTGGACTCTTGAAGCCGACATAAAGGTTCATGCCAGTAAGATCAATCTTGGAACTCCACTTTGCGGAGGTGTTGACCGCATCGGCACCATCGATGTTTGCCTGCACGATCAAGCGATTGGGATCTTCCTGATGAGCCAGATCAACAAGCGCAGAGTTAAATGCAACAAGCTCGTCTTCGGTTACTTTGAAATCAGGTCCATAACTTGCGAACTGCTCGCTATAACGAACCTCGTTCTGTACACCCCACATAACGATCGAAGGATAGTTGTACCCCTGACGGATCATCTCTGTGAGCTGGTTCGTAATCGAGTTCTTGTAGGAATCCGCCTTCGAATAAATCAGGTAGTACGGAATCTCGCAATATACCAGCAGACCCTTTTCATCGGCCATCTCGTAGAAGGCAGGATCGTGCGGATAATGCGACGTACGAACGGCGTTCACGCCCATATCAAGCATGGTGTCGATATCCTGAGCCATCTGATCACGGGAAACGGCATTGCCCACACCTTCACGGTCCTGGTGGTAGCCCACGCCATGGATTTCGATCTGTTTACCGTTCAGGTATGCCTTACCGTTGGAAACCTTGAACGTACGGAAACCAATCTTCGTGCTCTCTGTGTCCAACACATGACCGGCGGCATCCTGCAGGGAGACGTTCATCGTATACAGGTAGGGGTCAGTCCGTCCGTTCCAACGGTGAACGTTGGTGAGCTGCTGGTCCAGCTTCTGCTCTGCGGATTCAGTTCCAGCACTAACTTGGATATCAGAGCTCTGTTCACTCACAACATTTCCGGCATTATCCGAAATAGTCGTTTTCAGGACAAGGTTTGCAGCTTCCGTGGCCTTGTTGGTAACGTCTACTCGCGTGTTTACGGACGCATTGTTGCCGTTAAGCTTGTAATCCACAAAGACGCCAGAGCTGCCCTTGTTCTCGGTGGAAATGTACTGGTTGGGCAACGCAATGAGCTCAACATCACGGTAGATGCCCGAGAACTGCGTGTAATCGACGTTAATCGGGATGGAAACCGTATCGACATTGGTCACGTCAACGGTGAGAGCAACGGAGTCCTTGTCCTGTACATACTTGGTCAGATCGAAGATAAAAGCAGAGTAACCACCGACATGGGTGCCCACTTCCTGACCATCGACCTTCACCGTAGTGTTCTTGTTCGAGCCATAGAACTTGATGAATAGGTTCTTTCCGTGGTACTTGGCAACATCCAGTTGCTTGCTGTACGTAACGGTTTTCCGATTGTTCTGAGGGATATACGACATCGTAGGGTGCGCGTAATCCCATGAATGTGGCAGATCGATAGTCCCCTCAGATGCGCCGGTGGGAAAGGTTCATCCTTCCATGCTTGCATCGTTCTTGGAGAAGGTCCATCCCTTATCAATGTTTTCAACCGTTCGACCGGCAATCTGATTATCTGCCGAAGCGTTCAGCGCGCTTTCGGCTGCTTCGTTGGAAGAGCCGTTATTTTGAGTTTCGTTCTGAACAATCTGGCTATCGGTCGTCTGGGCAGTGTTCGCATCCAGCTCTTCTGCCTGCGCACAAGGAACACCTGCGGCAAGCATGGCAACAGCCACTATGGACGCAAAATACTTCCGTCTCATACTCTTTCTCCTACACTTCTTTTCTTTTCCTGAGCACATAAAGACCCCCCTACATGCTCATAAGGAGCAGTGACTTGCCACTCTATGCCAAGTCATGCCTTTGTAAAAGGGTACAACTTAGGTTGGATAGTAGTGTGACGTTGTACGCATGTCATAATGGCTTTTAATCAGCCTGTATCCTGCAAAAAATGCCGGGTATCATGCATGATGCCCGGCACTGTTGAAACTTACGCCTTGTGGTTTAGGTAAGCCACCCTATTTTTCCCCTTCCGGCTTATCGATCTGCGTAATCGTCATTGCCCTATCGCTAAGCAAGGCGTAGTTTCGATTACGTGCGTCGCGAATCACGAAGGTGCAGGCATTCTCGTCCAATGCCACCGCCACCGCATCCGTCATGCTGTCATCACCTGGCGTAGGAGTACGCAATGATGTAATCAGACGGAACTCCCCGTCATTGAAGAGGTTCAAAGGCAGCTCGAAATACACCGTCTGATGCCCATGCTTTTCCATCTTGATGGTCTTTGCGCCGGTATCGTAGGTAATACCTCCGCGCCGGACATCATGCATAGCAATGGCCAAGTAGAAGTCGCCCGGCTCATCGTACTGATATTCAACGGCGAACTTGAACGTGTCAGAACTCTTCAAAATTAGAGGAGAAACCCCATATGTCCGCAGCAACGGGCAACGAGCATTCAAGCCATTGGGGTACTCATTCTCGTTCTCGGCGATAATCTTCTTGCGCTTCGTCTGCTTCTTCTCTTCCGCTTCAAGATTAGCAAGAGTGTATTTCTCTGCGACTGTTTCACGATCGCCAATCGCGGCAACCACACCATCCTGGATAAACATGGCACGAGTGCAATACCGCTTGACAGCACTCATATCATGCGTGACCAGGATCACGGTCTTTGTCGGGTCCTTCTTGATTTCCGTGAAATAGTCGTTGCACTTCCGTTGGAAAGCCTCATCACCAACGGCCAGAACCTCATCCAATACCAGGATGTCTCCCTGGGCCTTGATCGCCACGGAAAAGGCAAGACGAACCTGCATGCCCGAGGAGTAGTTCTTGAGCTTCTGATCCATGAACTCGTCAAGCTCGGCGAATTCGACAATATCGTCGTACATCGCATCGACTTGTTCCCTGGTAAAGCCCAGCAAAGCTCCGTTTAGGTAGACGTTTTCCCTACCGGTCAGTTCCGGATTGAATCCCACGCCAAGCTCAATGAACGGCACCAATTTGCCCTGAACCTGAATGCTGCCCTCATCGGGGTAATAAATCTGAGAAATCAGCTTCAGCAACGTCGATTTACCGCCGCCATTGCGACCCACGATGCCAAAGAACTCGCCTTGGTGCACTTCAAAACTGACGTCTTTAAGTACCGTCTGCTTTTTATAGCCCTTGATGCCCTTGGCCCAATTAATAACAGCCTGCTTCAGACCGGTTGCCTGTTCTGTCGGCAATTTGAAGCTTTTGGAGACATGCGTTGCCGAAAGGACGACCGGGTTCTTGGAGTAATCGAATTCTACTGACTCGTTTTTCTCAGACATTACATGACCTCCGCGAATTTACGGCTGTTACGACGGAAAAGATAAATGCCAAGCCAAAGCAAGACAACAGTAAGGAACAGGGGGAAAAGCTTCACTCCCCAATTACCGAACTGATTCCAGATTGTTGGCTGAGTCTCCGGCGCAATGAAATTATGGCGAATGTCCTGAATGGTTTGGGCAAAAGGATTCAGCAATTCCAAGCGGGCCACATCGGCAATCCAACCACCACGATCAGTCACAAAGGTAAGCGGATAAATGATAGGCATGCCGTAGAACACCAGCTGCTGAAGCACTTCCCAGATATGCGCAATATCACGGAAATAGACATACATCGTTGACATCAGCAGCGTTACCGCCAACGTAATGGCATATAGCTCGACTATGCTGAACGGCAGAAGAACAACGCGCCAAGTGAACTGCACACGCGCGATAAGTGCAAAGACAAATACAACCACCAAGTTGATGGCGTAGCTGATCAAAGCACCAACCGTTGCGGAAACCACCACAATGTAATTAGGGAAATGAATCTTCCGCAACAAATCACCACGATCTACAACCGCTCGCAGACCAACGTTAGTGGATTCAGTTACGAACTGCCACGAGCTGATGCCCAGAAGCAGAACCACAGGATATGTTGGTGTGCCATCGGACATACGCAGAAACTTGCCGAATACCACGTACATTACGCAGAACATCATCAACGGTTTCAGCACCGACCAGGCAATACCTAGGAAAGAGCCCTGATAGCGCAGCTTAAAATCCGTTTTTACTAAACCCCGCAGTACGGTCCAAGCATATCCGTACCTGCTTGCTAAACTTTTCGCCAACTGTTTCACAGGCAGTATCCTATCAGTGACTATCCCAATCACGATATGCAACCGGAAATCAGCACTATCCAGTCACTAGACGCTCGAATGTTTTGCGTAACGAACAACTTCGCAAAAAATAAAAAATGAGGAGCCTGGCAAGCCGCGGCTCCTCATAAGACACCTATTGATCAGTCCATCTTAAGGTAATGCTTCCAATACTGCACCGAAGTCAGTTCCTTGCGCGCAGCAGCATATTCCTTGCGCAGACGTTCGATATTCGCCTTATAGTACTTAAGATCTCTTGCGTAACGCTTCTTGATCTGCTGATAGCGGTTGACATCCTTGGTGCGGATGGTGCCCTTGCGGTTGTACCAGTCAAGTACAACGAGCTTGTGCTTACCGCGGATCGCGCCAGCCGGGTACAGCCATCCTTGCAGCGGGATGACAGCATAGCCAGCGCCATCCTTCTTGAAGTAGCGCTGATTGTTGTCGGTGATGAGGTCCTCCAGGCGCTCAGGCAAGCTACGCGGCTTGTCACCGTCAATTAGCTGACGGTCGATGTCCTTGATGCGCAACCCAGCAAGTTCCTTATCGGCATCAATCTGCGTCTGCAGAGTAACAAAATCAACAAGCTGCTCCTTATTACGGTTTGCAGCCATGAAGCTCTTCTCCGCCTGTCCAGGCTTCTTGATGAATTCCGGGCCTTTAAGGAAATCTTCGAAAGCATCCAGGCACAATTCAGCGTTGGCATAGCCGAACTTCTTCAGTTCAAGCCGGATATTATTGTGCAGTTCATGCATGAAGTCGGCCTTCGGGGCCATGCCGCATGTTGCCTGCGCAACCATCGTATTACGAGTGGTCTGGTACCGTTCCACGGCCGCGTTGTACCGCTCAAAGAACGACATATGCCATACACACAGGCTGTTCATGCTGATAAATCCTGTCTTGCAACGAATGCCGTACTCGGCATCGTCACAACGGACGAATACAGGAAGTGGCAGCCCATTCTTTTCGATTACAGGAATCGGAATGCAGCAGTACCACCATGCGGCGTACATGTTGTTCTTCTGCCACTTGGTCGGCGTGTACATCTCGTTGTACACAAGATCCTCGAACAAAGTCAGCCTCAGCGGCGGCTTGCAACCGGCAAAGGTGCCCTGCTGAGTCATATTGCCGATGTCTTCCCACTGATCTTCGCCGATCTCGTAGTTCAGCATCGCGCCGCTAATCATGTCTTCACGGTGCTCAGGCTTGAGAATACGCAGCAGGTTATAGGTACGCTTGATGCTCTCCGGAGAGACCGCAACATCATCGTCCATCAGCAGGATGTTCGTGGCCTTCGGGTTCTGCTCCATGGCAGTAATCATGCCGCGAGTGAAACCGCCGGCACCGCCAACATTATCGTTCGGCACAACCTGAACGCGATTACCACTCAGCTTCTCAGCATCAAGAGTACGGCCATTATCAATCACGTACATATGGAAGTGGTCGGCGATCGGGTCTCCGGAATTAATAATCTGATTCTTGACTAGACCGATGTTGCGTTCGATGAACGCTTCCTTCTTGAACGTGGTGGTAGACAGCACCAGCTCAACATCATTCAGTTCGCCATCAATGCCAAGTTCGTAATAACTGTTGCGAATGGCGACCGCGCCTTCCGTTCTGATGAAGAAGCCTACGATAACCATATCGTCGGTGATGGTAA
>CALBBA010000313.1 GCA_937926755.1 uncultured Collinsella sp. | reverse complement strand
GGGGGGGGGGGGAGGACAGGCGGGCCGGGAGTTCCCCGCCTATGCCGCCAGCAAGGGCGGCGTTATCGCCTACACCAAAAACCTTGCAAACCGCCTAGCACCGCAGGCCATCGCCAACAGTGTGGACCCGGGCGGCGTTATCACGCCGCTCAACCGTTGCGTGATGGAAGACGAGCACCTGTGGAACCAGATTATGGAGCTCACGCCGCTTAAACGCTGGGCCACCGCCCAAGAGATCGCCGAGTGGATCTACTTTGTGGGCGTGACCAACCGGTTTATGACCGGGCAGAGTCTGCTGATCGATGGCGGCGAGGCCGGCCGCACGCAATTTATTTGGCCCGAATAGGAAACGCGCCCGATGGAAAGCTGTCGGGCGCGTTTTTGATGTATCGATTTTTAGCCGATGCAAGTCCAGTTAACGGGGGTCGAGCCGTGCTGTTCGAGTAGCCGATTGGCTGCCGAGAAGGGGCGCGACCCTATAAAGGCGGGGAGTTCTGCCGTGGCGCGGTTGGCCGAAAGCGGCGAGGGGTGCGTAGAAGCTAGGCAGAACTTGCCGGTTGCCTTGCCCGCGCCGATCGCGTCGAGCTTGCCCTCAACCATTTGCTGGGCAAAGCGGCCCCATGCCAAAAAGACGACCGGCTGGGGCAGCTGACAGCAGCGTTCGATAATATAGTCGGTGAGCGTGCTCCAGCCTAGCTTGGCGTGCGAATTGGCGGCATGCTCGCGCACGGTGAGCGTGGTGTTAAGGAGCAGGACGCCCTGTTGTGCCCATGGGGTTAGGTCTCCCGTGGCAGGAAAGGGGCAGTCCAGATCGGCTTTGAGTTCCTTGTAAATGTTGCGCAGACTCGGCGGCAACTTGGTTTGCGTCGCGGGGACCGAGAACGACAGCCCCATGGCCTGGTTGGGTCCGTGATAGGGGTCTTGACCCAAGATGACAACCTTGACCTGGTTGGCCGGCGTGTAGGCGAGGGCATTGAGGATGTCGTCTTGTGCCGGGTAGATAGTCTGCTCGGCACGCAAAAGGGCGATGCGCTCGAGCAGCTGGTTCGTAGTGTTACGTACCGGCTGCGGTGCATCGCCCAACCAAGTTGCTATGTTGCGGTCGCGGGTCGCGGCGTCCATGGCGCTCCTTTACGTCAGATGCTCTGTCGGTATCTATTGTAAAGGCGCACCGGTTGCCTTTATGCCGCGGCTGTATGAAGAGCGGGGTCTACGAGACGTGCTCGGGCGCTCCTGTCATGCGAGCCTGTCCATGTGCGCGGAGGCGCGGAAGCTCGACGGTTGCCACCATGACGCCGGTGAGGATGAGGGCGGCGCCAAAGAAGGCGATGGGGCTCAGGACCTCGCCAACCAAGAAGAACGAAAAGACGGCGGAGCAGACCGGCTCGAGCGAGAAGGCGAAGCCAGTGGTCTCGGCGGGCACGTGGGGCTGCACGAGCGTTTGGGTGATAAAGCCGTAAGCAGAGCAGATGAGTGCGAGCGCAATGACGACCACGATCTCGCTGGGCGTACTGGGAAGCGTGAAGCCGTCAAAGGTGAATGCGGCGATGCCCGAGAACAAGCCGCCAAAGCCCAGCTGCCAAACGCCCAGAGCCAGCGGATCGACTTCTTCGACAAAGCGCTTGGCCACGATGATGTGGCTGGGATAGAAAAAAATGGAGAGCTGCCTGATGACCGCGCCGGGGTTTAAGATCGTGAAAGCCGTGC
>CALBBA010000312.1 GCA_937926755.1 uncultured Collinsella sp. | reverse complement strand
CCGGTGCGTTGGGGTTGGTCAGACCGTTGCGGGCCTCGTTGATGAGGGCCGCGAGCTCGGCGCCCTCGACGGGGACGGGGCTCATAGCGAGCGTGAGCGCTAGCGGGATGTTGAAACCGCTGACAACCGTGAACTTCGTGCCGTTCTTGGAAAGCTCGACCATGCTGTTGTTGACCGAGCTGCCGAGCATATCGGTCAGCACATAGACGGTGTCGTCCGCGTTGAACGTGGCGATCATGGCGTCCACCTTATTGGTGATGGGCTCCTTGTCGTCACGAGCAAGCGACACGACGTGGACGTTCGACACGTCGCCGAGAACCATCTCGAGCGTGTCTTTGGCGCCTGCGGCCAGGCCGCCATGAGATGCGAGAATGATCTGATTCATCTTGCCTCCTCCTTTTCGTTATGGTCATTATAACGTCTTATACGTTGCGGATATTGCTAATTAGTATAAAGACCGTTCGCGGATGAAAATCGACCGTTGACGGGTTTAACGTACTTGAAACGTTGGGGCTGGGTTGGCCGGCGCTGACTGGATAACCCCAGATCAGACGCCTCGCCAATCCCCTATCGCACAAAGTACCAGGGGCTTTCCTGCACGGTGGGCTCCAGCGCGATGCCGGTGCGCTCGCGGAACAGATCCATGTCCTGCGATTTCTCCGTCCACCACGCGTTGGGCTTAAAGGTCATGCTCTCAACGATATGGCCGACAAAGGCACTGTTGCGCAGCTTGGAGAAATCGGTGTTCATGATCAGGATGGACGCGAGCACCAGCACGATGCCCAGGACCTTGATCGCGCCGGCGGGCTCGGCATAGACACCAATGCCCACCAGTACGGTGACGACCGTCTCGAAAGACATTACGACGGGAACTTTCGATGTCTCGAGCCCCATGGACAGACCCTGCATATATAAGATGTAGGCCACGGCTGTGGGGATGAGTCCAAAGCCAAGGAACAACAGCAGCAGCTGTGGCGACATTGCCGCGGCGACATCCGGCCACGGAGCCGCGATAGCTGCCATAACCACACCGCCAAAAACAAAGCCCCAAAACGTGACAGCCAGCGGGTGGACCGTCTTGGTTGCTATCCGGCTAAACACCGCGAGCGACGCACCGCAAAAGCCTGCAATCACGCCCGACGTGACGCCCCAAACCGAAAAATGGAAACCGGAAAGGTCGCCATTGGTCACTGCAAGCACGCAGCCAACGATGTTAAAGACAATGGCAACGAGCTTGTTGGGGGTCACGTCCTCGCGATAAAGTACGCGGCCGAGCATGACACCAAACACCGGCGAGGTGTAGAGCAGCACCGAGGCCGTGGACATGCCCACCTCGCCCATGCACTCGTAATAGCAGGTGTTGGCGGCGGCCAGACCGACGATACCGACAAGCGCGCAGGGGACGAGCTCTTTGGGGCTTGCCTTGAACAGGGCCAGCGGACCCTGAGCCACGGTAGACCCCTCACCCGGACGGCAGCCCATAAACATCAGGACCGGCGCCAAGATAAGCGCTCCGACCAACAAGCGAAAGGCAGCCATGCTCTGGGACGAAACGCCCATGGCCGAGATGCCGTTTACAAAGATTCCGATGCTGCCCCACATAAGCGCGGCGACCAGCACCAGCACATAGCCCAGATTGCTTTTCTTCAACGCAGCCTCCTCGGTATTGTTTCCAATATGTTTCACACTACGTTATAGTCGTTATATACATTTTTCAAGACACAAATCGCCGAACGGGAAATCTCTCGACACAAGGAGTGTCCCCAACTGCCGGCAGAAAAGGAACGTCCCCAAGTGCCGCTTAAATACCGTTTATCGAAGAAAAAATACCGCTCACCGGTCATAATGATTGTTCTGGCTTTGGGCTTGTCTACAATAGCTCCCGTAAAAAGAAATGCGGAAGGTTACCGAGTCCCTCGGACGTGGGCCTAACCAAAGTCTTTGAACGGATGTGTATCTATGGACGCATTCGCTTGATTTTGGTTGGGCTATATTTATGAA
The DNA here is from genome assembly GCA_937926755.1 of uncultured Collinsella sp. Classification (GTDB taxonomy): domain Bacteria; phylum Actinomycetota; class Coriobacteriia; order Coriobacteriales; family Coriobacteriaceae; genus Collinsella. The sequence goes on along the minus strand of CALBBA010000312.1, from coordinate 1,110 downwards.
GGGACATGCCACCATGGGTTTCTTTTCTCGCCTGATGGGCGGTTCGGATGAGCAGAAGACTGCAACTTCCGAGTTCGAAATCCTCGCTCCCGTTTCCGGCGAGCTTGTTCATCTGGAAAAAACCAATGACCCCGCTTTTAGCAGCCGTGCCGTGGGCGATGGCGTTGCCGTGGTTCCCCAAGAGGGAACGGTGTGCGCTCCTGTCTCCGGTACCGTCGCGGCGCTGTTCCCGACCGAGCACGCGCTGGGTATCATGTCCGACGACAGCTCTGCTCAGGTGATGCTGCATATCGGAATCGACACTGTTAAACTTGAGGGCAAGGGCTTCCATGCGCTTGTTGCTCAGGGTGACCATGTCGACGCGGGCCAGCCCCTCGTCGAGGTCGATTTCGACGCGGTCCGCGCCGCCGGCTTCGATCCCACGGTCTTCGTTATCGTGTGCGAGCGTTCGGAGAACTCGACTCTTCGTGAGCACGCTTCCGGCCCTGTTGCTGTTAAAGAGCCTGTCGTCTGGCTTTCCGAGTAAATTCTTGTGGTGGGTACCGTGGTTATCAAGCGAGTTTTCAACAACAACGTCGCAATGGTCACTTCGGACGATGGCTCTGAGCTCATCGTCATCGGTCGAGGCCTCTGCTTTGGCCGTCATGCCGGCGATGCCATCGACGAGGCATCGGTCGAAAAGACCTACGCGTTGCAGGAGGGAACTTCTCAGGATTCGCGTACGACTGACCGCTTGGCACATCTTTTAGAGTCCGAGGACATCGTTCAGATGCTTCGTCGAGAGCTCAATGTTGATATCAACGACAAGATTCTCATTGCTCTCGCAGACCATATCAGCCTTGCTTTGGAGCGCGAGCGCAAGGGCGTCCCCTGCGAGAATCCGTTGCTGCTCGAGATCCAGCAGTTCTATCGCAAGGAGTATGCGCTTGCGGGCCGTGCGCTGCAGATTGTCAAGGAGTATATGGGCATCCAGATGAGCGAAGAAGAGCAGGGTTTTATTACGCTGCATATCGTCAACGCCACCATGCCGCAACGCTCCGACCGTCTCATCATCTCGGTCAAGCTTGTTCGCGACGTGCTCACGATTGTTTCCGAGCGCTATGCTACGAC
>CALBBA010000311.1 GCA_937926755.1 uncultured Collinsella sp. | reverse complement strand
CCAGGCCCGATTTTGCCTCTTGACAATGTCCTGCTCATATTAAAAGGAACGTCCCTATCTGCCGGCTAGAGGGCACCGAAGAGAATGGCGTAGGTAGTGGATTCGCCGAGCTTGAGCTCGTCGCCGGGATTGAGTTGGGCGGAACGGCCGGGTTCGACCTGAATGCAGACGCGCGTGGCCCCGTTTACCACCACGGTTCCGTTGGTGGACGACAAGTCCTCGACGTGCCAGATATTTTGAGCATCGCACCAGATATGGGCATGGCGGGCCGAGACATCGTCGCCGACGTCGGTAATATCGCCCTCGCCAGTGGCCAGCGCGCCAATCTCAACACCCTGCTCACTCGGCTGAATCCAGCGCGGGGCGCTCACGACAAAACTGTTTTGTACGCGCAGCAAGCCCAAGGGGTGCGCCGGGGCGGGTTCGCGTTCGCCCGCGGTCATCGACATGCCAAGCGAACGCGGCGTGGATGTGCCTCCGCCACAGGTCGCGTGCGCGTAGTCGATGGCATAGTTCACCGAGGACCGCACATCCGCCGAACAACCGACGGCGACAAACAGCACCAGCACGGCCTCGGCGCGCTCGGCGGGCATGAGTTCCGCCGCCTGGGACAGGCGATCGAGCGCGTTGCGATAGAGATTCGTGTCCTGGTGGCACTCTTCGAGCGCGCGTACCATCGGTTCACCTGCAGGACCGCACACCATATTGATCACAGCCGTGGAGTCCATGGGATTGCGCTGGCGCAGGGCCAGTTGCGACATAATACGCGCAGCCGAGGTACCGTATTCGGCAAAGTAGCGATGCTGAAGCGTGCCGACCGGCGCGCGAACGATAAAGCGGGAAACCCAAGAGCGATCGGCGGCTCGGCTCTGCGGGCTGCGGCCGTCGGCGAGCGGACGGGACGAAAGCACCAAGCCGCACAGCTCGATATGGCTCAGATGCGCCGCGCGCTTAAAGATGTCAAACATGGCCCCGCATGGGGTGAGCTCAACTTGAGATGCCATGACCTAGGCCTCCTTAGTCGTAGAAATAGAATCGGACGATACTTCGACAGGTCCGCCAAAAGTACGGGCAGCTGCGGCTCCACCGGCAAGCGGAGTCGCCATCTGGGCTTTTGTGCGTCGCGGTGCCGAAACGGGAAGTTCAAAGGCAAAGCCCATCGCAAGCAAAAACCACGTAAGCGTATAGGTTGCAACCAGAGCGGCAACAAGGCCGCCCATCACGGCGCGTTGGGAAAATACGCTACATGCAGCCACAACCAGCACCGGAACCTCGCAGGCAGAAAGCGCAAGCACACCCTGCAGGAAGCCCGAGCGCCGATTGCGCGCAAGCGCCCCCGCGGCAACGCCGGCTATGCCTGGCAGCGCCAACGCCAGTGCGGCAATAATACCCGGTAGCGACCCAGACCACACGAGCGATCCCAAAGTCGCCGTCACGCGAGCGCCCGACGCCAGCAGCGCGGCCGAAACCACGATCACAGCCCAAACCACGCCACAGACGACCGTCGCGCCGACCATCAGCGCGCGACGAACCGCGCGGCCAGACGCATCCATGGGGCACGGCGTGAGCGGCTCGCCGCGGAGCGAACGGCCGACATTTTGCGCATAGTGGTCACAAAACGCTGAGAGCGCCGCCTCGACCGCCGCCGGCTCGGGACGATCTTTTTGATGGCTGGACAGACAGGCCATCACCACGTCGAACAGCTGGGCATCGACAAACGCCAGCGCATCGCGTAGCTCTTCGGAATCCGGCTCAAGCCCTAGCTGCTGGGCCTGCTCGGCCGCGGCGAGCGCCACATCGGGCTCACGACGAAGCAGCTGAGTCAAATCACAACCGGGCGCATGGGCACCAATGGGATAGTCGGGCCGCGTGTCCATCTTGAGACGGTAGGGGCTCGCGATGTCGCGCGTCTTTTTGCGCGAACCCGAGGTGCCCGAAGTGCTCGGCGCGGCTTCGTATGGCGCGACGCCGGCAATGAGCTCGTAAACCGTGCTTGCCGCGGCATAGACGTCGATCGCCGGCGACATACGCAAAGCGCGCAGATCGGGAATATCGTCGGTGAGCATCTCGGGCGGGGCATAGGCAACCGTCGCGCGACGCAGCGTGGCATAGCGCTCGGTAAAGGATGCCTTGCCGCCGGTACCGGCCACGGCCGACGCAGGCTCAAGCGCCAGCGACGAGCCAAAGTCGATCAGGCACAGGTCAAAGGTGCCCTCGGCAAGCTGCCGGTCAAGCGGTAGACGCGCCGTGCGCACCATAATATTAGCGGGCGAGATATCGCGATGGACAAAGCCCTCACCCACCAGGCTCATACGGCAGAGCAGATCGAACAGGTCGCGACCCAGACGCGCCGCCACAAGCGGCGACAGGCGTCCGGCATCGTCCACGGCGAGTCGCGAACGCAAGCGGGCAAGCGTCTCGCCCTCGACCCATTCCATGACAATTGCAGGCACACCGTCGACCTCGCCCCAGCCATAGAGGCGGGGAAAGCCCTTAAGGCCCGAAAGGGCGCGATGGCATTCGTATTCCTCGCGAAACGCCGCCTTGAACTTGGCGACCAGCGCCTCGTGAGCGGCATCGTCGTCAAACTCATCGCGCGTCGGCAAGATGAGCTGCTTGAGTGCCACGGCCTCGCCTTGGGCGTTGACGGCACGCGTCACGCGGCCGATACCGCCACGGCGCATGGTGGCATCGTCGGCAAACAGCATCGTAAAACGACGCAGATAGGCAGGCAGTTCGTCCTGACCGAGCGCAATGGCCGGCTCAAACCCGTCGACACGCGCCAGGCGCAGGCCGACCATGGGATCGCGACCGAGCGATTGTGGTGTGGTGGATGCAAGATCGGTCATCATAGGGCAAGCGCCGCCACGTTATTGTTGAAGTTACCGAGCGCGACGTCATCATCGCCGTAATGGCCGACCCATTGACATAGGTTGGTGTAACAGCCCCACAGATTGGCATACTGCTGATACCACTTTGACCGGGGCGAGAATGTCTGACGACCGAACTCAGCTCGAATAACAAACATCTCCCCGACCAGGCTGTCGCACGGTCTGGGATCTCCCGTAGAGTTATAGGTCGAGACCACGTCATTGGCACGAGAAACATAGCCGTCGAGCATGTTGTACTTGGTCACAAGCCAACTGTGAATGCTCTCTTCCTCAGCAGCGGAAAGGCCGCCGGAGTTTGCATCGTTGTCAGTGTTGCCGCCCGTCGAGCCGCCGTTTCCAGGCCCTCCGGTAGAGGAACCCGACCCAGAGCCGCCGCCCGAACTCGATGAATCCGAGCCGGAGCCAGAAGTATCCGAGCTACCGGGCTTTCCGGACTGCTGGGCGTCCTGCTCCTTTTGCTGCTCGACCTTATTCACCGTTGCCGCCACGCTATTGTTGGACAATCGATCGATGATCTTGGTGTTGGTGAGCACGATGGTTTTGCCATTGGCAAGCGTGACTTCGTTGTCCGGGGCCTCGGCGCCGTCCGCATCGTCGGTGCCAAACACAATATGCCCGACCACACTTGCCCAAGCATATCCAGTCGTGGTGCCCAGATCGCTTTTGACCTCATGCCCCACGCGCGGCTCGCGTGCGGCATGCGCCTGCATCATGGACGGCACGGTCATGCCATAGGCAGAAACGCCAGCTATGACCAGCACCAGCGAGCACGACAGCAGTGCGTACGCCCGCGGTGCCAAGCCCAGTCGGCGTCGCATGCGCACCGCGGCGCCGCGCTTTATCTGAGTGCCACCGGGCCGCATGCGTTCTCCTCCAACAAAAACACGCCGCTCGGGAGCGGCGCATTCATTCGAATCCATATTTGAGTGTATCAGCGAACCCAAAAGGTTGCGCAACGAATGGGCAAATTAAGGATGCGAGCGGAAGCATCCATGCGATAAGCGGATACGAAGCATCTTTGTTGCACAACAAACTCACAGTCGCACGGGGAAATTATGACTACCCCGTGCATCGCGAGGAAAACATACGGCAGGAGCAGGCTCGCCACCTAAATCGTGCGACGGGCCTCGATGGCGCGCCCAAGCGTAAGCTCGTCGGCATACTCCAGGTCGCCGCCCACGGGAAGGCCGCTTGCCAGACGCGATACCTCGACGCCCAGCGGCTTGATAGTGCGGGCCAGGTAGCTCGCCGTGGTCTCGCCCTCGATGTTGGGGTTGGTGGCGATGATGACCTCGTGGATGTCCTCGTGGCCCAAGCGTGCCAGCAGCTCTCGAATGTGCAGCTGCTCGGGGCCAATCTTGTCCATGGGACTGATCACGCCGCCCAATACGTGGTAGAGGCCGTGGTAGCTGCCCGTGCGCTCGATCGCCTGGACATCGCGCGGCTCGCCCACCACGCAAATGCGAGTGGTATCGCGCATCGGGTCCTGGCAGATGGAGCACTCGTCGGCCGTGGCGTAGTTAAAGCAGCGGCTGCAAAAGTGGACCTCCTGCTTGACCTCCAGGATGGCCTCGGCCAGGCGGCGCGCCTCCTCGGCGTCGGCCTCCAACAGGTAATAGGCGATGCGCTGGGCCGACTTGGGACCAATGCCCGGCAGACGGCCCAGCTCATCGAGCAGTTTTTGCAGACTGTGGTTGGCACTCATATATATGCGTGTCTTAGAACGGCATGCCCGGGATGTTGAGGCCGCCGGTGATGGCGCCCATCTGCTTGTTGGCGAGCTCGTTGACGCCGCGGACGGCCTCGTTGACGGCAGCCATGATCATATCCTGCAGCATATCGACGTCCTCGGGATCGAGGGCATCGGGATCGATGGTGAGGTTGACGAGCTCCATCTCGCCGTTAACGGTCACCTTGACCATGCCGCCGCCGGCAGAGGCGTCGACGGTCTGGGACTTGAGGTTCTCCTGCGCGGCGGCAAGCTGCTCCTGCATCTTGCGGGCCTGCTTCATCATCTGCTGCATGTTCATACCGGCCATGATGGCTCCTTTACGTGCGGCCGCACGCCGAGCTGCAAGGGCAGCCGGAGCACGGCAGGACTTTCAAACTCAAAAATCGTACCACGGCGCGCGGCGAGAGAGCGGGGCGGACGTGTTACCTCAGTCGATATACATGTCCTCCAATACAAACCGCACTCAAAGATTATGCAAGGTCGAATTATGCAAGGTTGCATAATATCGCACACTCAATCTAGTAGAGCCGAATCCGGCATTTCATGTGCGCCACTAAATAGGGTTGATTTCCGATCTCAGCCGAACACATTAGGCGGACAGGCCGTTCCCGCAGC
>CALBBA010000310.1 GCA_937926755.1 uncultured Collinsella sp. | reverse complement strand
AGCGGCGCGAACGACGTGTCATTGTGTTTCCCGTTGCCGTGGATCTTCTGCTCAGTGAGCACATGGCAGAGCTTTCCTCGCCTGTCTCAAAGGTTATTTTTGCAAGGAAGGCACCACAGGTCGACTGTCTCGCTGACGCTGGGGAGACGGCGCTCGCTACGCGTTCGATGCTCGCTGCGCCGGGCATAGAGCAAAAGGCCGTCTTAAGAAGTGCATGGCGTGACCTGCGTGACCTTGAAGTCGCAGACGGGGAGCTGCCAGACAACGAAACGGCGATGATCCAAGTGTGGCGCTATGCGCCTGTGTTTGCCGAGTCCTCCCGTATCGACGACATTTCACTTGCGCTATCTTTGGCGGCAATCGACGATGAGCGAATTCAGCTTGAACTCGATCACATGTTTGGAAAGGAATATCCATGGCGGGAAGCGCTGTAGAAGGTCTCCAAGAATTCGGACCGTAGGCGGTGTTTCGGTCCTGGCTGCGTTGTCCGGGGTATGGGCTCGCGAATCGGCTATTATTTGTTTAGACAACTTGAGCTGTAGAGGAGTGACTGGCGATGGTGCAGGGCGCCAAACATATGAAGAGCAATAACGCCGCGGCCAACGGTGGCTCAAGCCCTCAGCCCAAACCTCAACAAAAGCCCAAGCGCCGTCGCAAGCGGCTGCCGCGCTGGGCCGATCGGCTCATCACCATCGTCATCATCCTTATTGGCGTGGGCCTTATGATCTGGCCGTGGATCTTGGACCGGCTCGAGGCCTCGGGCGTGTTCAACCAGATCAGCACCGTGTCCAGCACGGTGGACGCGCTCTCCGAAGAGGAGCGCGAGCGCATCCTGTTGCAGGCGCGCTCCTATAACGAGCAACTTGCCGGCGAGGCCACCGAGCTTCCCGCCGACCAGATTGAGCCCTACGCTCAGCAGCTCATCTTTGACCGCGACCCCATGATGAGCTGGGTCGAGATCCCCTCCATTGACGTGAGCATGCCCATCTACCACGGCACGAGCGAAGAAGTCCTTATGGCGGGCGTCGGCCACCTGGAGGGCACGAGCCTGCCGGTGGGCGGCACCTCGACGCATTGCGTGCTTACCGCGCACTCGGGCATGCGCAACCTGAGCATGTTCGACGACATCCATTCGCTGGAGCCCGGCGACCTGGTGCTGCTGCACACCATGAACAAGACGCTCGCCTACAAGATGGTGGACTCCGAGGTCGTGCTGCCCGAGGAGATGGAGTCGCTGACCATCGAGCCCGGCGCCGACAAGGTGACGCTCGTCACCTGCACGCCCTACGGCGTGAACGACCATCGCCTGCTGGTGCATTGCGTGCGCACCAAGTACAACAAGAAGGATGTCGACAAGCAAAAGTCGCTGGCCGGCCGCCACTGGGGCAAGCGCGAGTTTGCCGTGCTCATCGTGGTCGTGGCCATTGTGCTGTTGCTGCTGGACATCGTGATCCACACGGTCCGCAAGCGCCGCAAGGCCAAGGCCTCGGCATAGGGCATCGTTCAGAACCACCACAATGGGGACAGTCACCTTTGTGGTGGCCGGGGCTTCCAAACCATCACAACATTCGATGAAAATCTCGATTTTGACGAAAAGCGTCGAATGCTGTGATGCTTTTCGTTGTGGACGAGACGGTTTTCGCTATGGACGGTGCGGTTTCGCTGAAGAACCGCCGGCCCGCAGCCTGCCAACCGCCGTCCTCGTTACGTTTTCGCTGCATTTGGGTAAAGCGCCTGCTCCAAGCCGGCGTTGCCTTGTATACTAGAGCGGTTTATCTGTTATGCGGAAGGGAGCGCCTATGGCACTCAGCGAGAAAGACGTGCGCGGCATCGCCGAGTACGCAAAAATCGCACTGACCGATGACGAGCTCACCCAGATGACGTCCTACATGAACGACGCCGTCCAGATGCTCGAGCCCGTCTTGCAATATGACTTACCCGACGTGGAGCCCACGTTCCATCCCATCGGAAGCCTGTCCAACGTGATGGGCGATGACCTGCGCGAGCCCGAGCGCGATCTGCCGCTCGACGTTGCGCTCGAAAACGCCGGCAGCGCGCGTGAGCGCTACTTCCGCGTGCCGTCCATTTTGGGAGAGGGGGAGAGCGAGTAATGGCGCAGAGCTTCGATTCCCTTACCGCCGCCCAGATCGCCGCGGGCGTTGCCGCCGGCGACTTTACCGCTACCGAGGTTGCTCAGGCCTCCCTTGCCGCCATCGAGGCGCGCGAGGGCGGAGTCCAGGCGTTCCTGCAGGTGTCGCCCGAGCTCGCGCTCGAGGCCGCCGCGCGCGTGGATGCCGACCGCGCCGCCGGAAAGCCGCTGCCCCCGCTCGCGGGCGTGCCGCTGGCCATCAAGGACAACATGAACCTCGTGGGCACGCGCACCACCTGCGCTTCCCGCATGCTTGAGGATTATCAGAGCGTCTACACCGCCACCTGCGTCCAGCGCATGCTCGACGCCGGCTGCCTGCCCATGGGCAAGGCCAACATGGACGAGTTCGCCTTTGGTAGCTCTACCGAGAGCTCGGCCTTCCACCGCACCAACAACCCCTGGGATACCGAGCGCGTGCCCGGCGGCTCCTCGGGTGGCTCTGCTGCCGCCGTCGCCGCGGGCGAGGTCGCGCTCTCGCTGGGCTCGGACACCGGCGGCTCCATTCGCCAGCCGGCGTCGCTGTGCGGCGTGGTGGGCTTTAAGCCCACGTATGGCGCCGTGAGCCGTTACGGCGTGGTGGCCTTTGGTTCTTCGCTCGACCAGGTTGGCCCCTTCGGCCGCACGGTCGAGGACGTCGCGCTGGCCATGAACGCGCTCACCGGCGCGGGCCACGACCCGTACGACTGCACCAGCCAGGATTGCGCCGTCGACTTTACCGAGCACCTCAACGACAGCATCGAGGGTAAGCGCGTGGGCATCATTCCCGCGTTTATGGAAGCCGAGGGCCTGACGCCCGAGGTCAAGGCTGCTGTTCAGCGCGCCGCCCAGGAGCTGCAGAACCAGGGTGCCGAGCTGGTCGAGGTCGACCTGCCGCACCTGGACGCCGCCATCGCCGCCTACTACGTCATCGGCCCGGCCGAGGCGTTCTCCAACCTGGCTCGCTTCGACGGCATCCGCTACGGCTATCAGGAGGAGGGCTGCGCCAACCTGTCCGACCAGAGCTCGCTGTCGCGCGCCCACGGCTTTGGCGCCGAGGCCAAGCGCCGTCAGATGCTCGGCGCCTACCTGCTGAGCTCGGGCGTGTACGACAAGTACTACTACGCCGCGCAAAAGGCCCGCACGCTCATCACGCAGGACTACGACGCCGCGTATGCCAAGGTGGACACCATCCTCATGCCCGCCTCGCCGCGCACGGCCTTTAAGTTTGGCGAGATCAGCGACCCCACGCAGATGTACCTTTCGGACCTGTACACCATCTCGCTCAACATTTGCGGCAACGGCGGTATCTCGGTGCCGCTGGGCCTGGGCGAGGATACTCAGCTGCCCGTTTCTGCCCAGCTGGTGGGTCCGGCCTTTAAGGACCGTCAGCTGCTCACGTTTGCCCGTGCCCTGGAGCGCGGCTTTGCCGATGCCGCCACGGGTGCGCCCGCGCTTTCCGTCGCGCCCGATTTTGCCGGGAAGGGAGGCGAGCTGTAATGAAGGAGTTTTCCGAGGTCCTGCAGGATTGGGAGGCCGTGATCGGTCTGGAGATCCACACCGAGCTCACCGCACTCGACACCAAGATGTTCTGCAACTGCAAGCTCAGCCACGATGACGAGCCCAACGCCAACGTGTGTCCGGTGTGCCTGGGGCTGCCCGGCGCCCTGCCGGTGCCTAACAAGCGCGCCATCGAGAGCATCGTCAAGGCCGGCCTCGCCACCAACTGCGAGATCCAGCGCCACTCGATGTTCTACCGCAAGCACTACTTCTATCCCGATATGGCCAAGAACTTCCAGACCACGCAGGGTCCGGTCGCCTTTGCCATGTACGGCCACCTGGATCTGGACGTGACCGGTCGCGGTGCCGCCGAGCGCCCCGACTGCGCATTCGGCGAGGCCGAGGCTCAGAGCCTGGCGAGCGCTTCGGCCAACGCCGAGGGCCTGTCCACGTCCATGACGTCGACCATGCGCGAAGGCAATCAGCGTGCCGGCCATCTGGCCAGCTACGACGCGTCCAACCTGCAGATGCCTGAGCGCCGCGAGGACGGTTCCTACACGGTGCCCATTCGCATCCTGCGCATCCACATGGAGGAGGATGCCGCCAAGATGGTGCACGTGGGCGGTGCCGAGGGCCGCATTACCGCTGCTGCCGAGTCGCTCGTCGACTACAACCGCTGCGGCACGCCGCTCATCGAGCTTGTCACTGAGCCCGACTTGCGTACGCCCGAGGAGGCTCGCCTGTTTATGGAGAAGCTCCGTCGCATCTTTGTGACGCTGGGCATTTCGGACTGCTCCATGGAGAAGGGCTCCATGCGCTGCGACGGCAACGTGTCGCTGCGTCGCCGCGGCGAGACCAAGCTGGGAACCAAGACCGAGCTCAAGAACCTCAACTCGTTTAAGAGCCTGCATGACGGCCTTGCCTACGAGATCTGCCGTCAGGCCGAGGTGCTCGAGGAGGGCGGCATCATCTATCAGGAGACCCGCCACTGGGAGCCCAGCCGTAAGCGCACCGTGGTTATGCGCGTCAAGGAGACGGCCGACGACTATCGCCTGTTCCCCGATCCCGACCTGGCGCCGTTCGATCTGGACGACGAGTTCATCGACCGCTGCCGTGGCGAGATCCCTGAGCTGCCCGATGCCAAGTGCGTCCGTTTTGAGGCCGACTTTGGCATTAAGACGGCCGACGCCGAGCAGATTGCCGGCGACCCCGAGTTTGCCGACTTCTTTGAGGCCGCCGCTGCCGGTATGGCTGGCAAGGAGGCCCAGACGGTCGCGAACTTGCTGGTGAACGAGATGATTGCCTACCTTAAGGGCGCGGGCGTGTCGCTGGCCGAGTCCGGTATCGCGCCGGCTCAGGTGGCAGCGCTTGCCAAGCTGCTCGCGACCGATGCCATCAGCTCCAACCAGGCGCACGAGGTGTTTGAGGCCATGGCCCAAACCGGCGACGATCCCAACAAGATCGTCGACGAGCGCGGCATGCGTCAGGTGAGCGACGCCGGCGCGCTGCAGCCGATCGTGGACGAGGTGCTGGTAAACTGTGCCGAGCAGGCGCAGCAGTACCGTGACGGCAACCAGAAGGTCATCGGCTATTTGGTGGGCCAGTGCATGAAGGCGAGCCGCGGCAAGGGCAACCCGAAGCTCTTCAACGAGTTGCTGAGAACGTCGCTCTCGTAGCTGCGAGGCCGGGGAAGCCCCGAGTCGCCGGGGTGTTTGCTCCAAATTTCAAACAGTCCTATGCAAGACGAAGGCCACATTTAGTGGCCTTCTTTGCATGCGGAACTCATTTGGAGCAAACACCCCGGCGACTCGGGGCTTCCCCGGCCAGACGACTCGGCCGTTCGGGTCAGGCGGGCTGATAGAAAGATGGTGACGGAGGCGCAAGTAGCGCCTCCGTCTTTTGAATGTGATGAAAGTGTGGCGAAACGAGCTTAAAACTTCCGTAAATGTGATAAATATCACGTTTTACCTAGGGTAAAATGTGGGAAATATCACGTTTACGGAAGTTTCTTTGCGGGAGGTTCGGTCATGCAGCGAGATATCATTGCCAAGCTTAACGCTTGGAAAGCGTCAGAATATCGTAAGCCGCTTATCCTTAAGGGGGCGCGCCAGGTTGGAAAGACGTGGGCGCTTAAGGAGTTCGGTCGAACCTCGTACCGCAATTTTGTGTATCTGACGCTCGAGGAACCGTCACCTGGGGTACAGAGCGAGTACGCTCAGTTTTTCGAAGGTACGCGCGATCCTCGGCGGATCATCTCAAACCTTTCCCTGGCACTTGGACAGCCTATCGATCCCGGCGAGACGCTGCTTATTATTGATGAGATCCAGGATTGCTCTTCTGCAGTCGGCGCCCTTAAATACTTCTGTGACGAAGCCCCCGAGTATCACGTCGCATGCGCAGGGTCTTTGTTGGGCGTTCGCTTGTCCCGTGAGACCAGCGCTTTTCCGGTGGGAAAGGTCGAGTTCATGGAGATGCACCCTATGAGCTTTTCCGAGTTTCTGAAAGCCGAGGGCGCTGCAAACTACGACGAATACCTTGGCGGCCTGGATCAGATCGAGACAGTGCCCGATTTCTTCCATATCCGTCTCGTCGAGCATCTTCGTCGTTATTTTGCATGTGGCGGCATGCCAGAGGCTCTTGGTCGGTGGGTGGAGACGGGCGATATCGTTCAGGTCGATAAGGTGTTGTCCGATCTCTTGGATTCCTACGAGCGCGATTTTGCCAAGCATGGTGGCCATGCGCAGTTCGCCAAGCTTTCGCAAATATGGAACTCGATTCCAACTCAGTTGGCGCGCGAGAATAAAAAGTTCGTTTGGGGTGCGGTGCGCGAGGGGGCTCGTGCTCGAGAATACGAGGATGCTCTGGAATGGCTTGCCGATGCTGGGCTCATCATGGCGGTTCGCCTTAATGCTGCCGGTGGCGTGCCGCTCTCTGCATACGATGACCTCAAGGCATTTAAAGTCTACTGTCTTGATGTCGGTTTGCTACGCCGCATGGCAAGGCTGGATGCGTCCGCTTTTGCCATCTCGGATGCGCTATTTTCCGAGTTCAAAGGTTCGTTTGCCGAGAACTATGTGCTTCAGGCATTGCTTCTGCAGCTGGATGTCGCTCCACGCTATTGGACAAACGAGAAACCGAAACACGAAGTCGATTTTTTGATTCAAGTCGGAAACGAAATCGTTCCCGTCGAGGTCAAATCGGGAGAGGTCGTTCATTCCAAGAGCCTTAAGTACTATGCCGACAAGCATGCGGAGACGACTCCACTGAGGGTCCGCTACTCACTTAAGAACCTAAAGCTCGACGACGGGGTGCTCAACATTCCGTTGTATTTGGCTGATCGATCTGTCCCTCTTATCAAAAAGGCGCTTGATTGTGCGCATCTTGACGTTTAGATCCTGGGCGAGCTGATGGGCGGCGGCTAATTAATCGCTCCGTTACGGCCAGGGAGCTTGGGCCTTAGCGATGCTTGCTTCGCCAAGCGGTGGGGGTGGTGCCGGTGTATTGTTTGAAGGCTTGGGCGAAGGCAGCCTGCTGAGGGTAGCCTAGACGCTCTGCCACTTGGGCTATCGTAAGCGCGCTGTCGGTCAAAAGGTCCTGTGCTCGCTCCATACGGCGTCTGCGAATGTAGGCGCCCAGGGACTCGCCAGTTTGGGCCTTAAAGGTGGCGCATAGTTTGGAGCGGCTTGTGTAGAGCCTCTCGGCCACCTCGTTGATACCCACACGACTGCCTTTGTCGAGCGCGCGCTCAATCATTGCCGTTGCTTCTTCGGCAATGGTTATGCTGACGTGTGTGTCTGCCGCCTGCCGCGCCTGCTTGTGGGCCGCGCGCGAACAGGCGAGCTCCGCGACCATGGTCTCCACGATGCCCTGCATATAGACATGCCCGCCTACGGCGCGAGCGCGGTCCTCGTTGATTCGGCGTAGTGTGTGGCAGATGGCAGACGTCGCTTCCTCGTGCCACGGCTCGGCAAACGCCTCAAAGATTCCCGCGAACTCGGTGGGATAGCGGTGCTCCAGTTCGTCAAAATATCCAGGCAAAAAGAGCACCGAGCGCGAGTGATAGAGCCGCCCTGCAAACAGTGGGCTTAACTCCTCGCCACAGTTATCTTGGATAAAGCTGCACACGGCATTGTTTGGCCACGGTCCATGCAGGGGTTTAAGGTTCGCAGGCGTTATGCCGGCTTCGGGCATGCACATGAGCGTGGGCGCGCTGACCTCGCTCACGCACGCGTACGGTTCGGGTGTGTATTCGGCCAGGTACATATCGTGCGTCGGGGTAATGTAATGCTCCATGACGATGCAGGTGGGGGAAAGGGGCATGATCCATGCGCGTCCGTGCGCCCGATCGTTTGCCACCTCGCCGGTAAAGACGGCGCCCTTGCCGGTAAGCTCCAGGCCAAACTGCTCAAACTGCGGTGCGTAGAGCTCGGTTATGTCGGTCGCTGCCCGCCGTATTTGCAAAAGCGTCCCTTTCCTTTACAGAAACGTCCACGCCTGGCTCGATTGTGAGCCATGGCTAACACGCCCATGATAAGTTTTTTACGGTTAACTCTCAAGCCGTTAGAAAGGAATCTCATGGCAAAGGGATCGAAAAAGGAAGGTGGCGGCATCGGCGAGCTGCTTGCATATGCCGGCGACCGTAAATTCCTAACATATTTGGGTATGGCCCTCTCGGCGTTCTCGCAGCTGCTGAGCTTTGGCCCGTACGTGTGCATTTGGCTTGTCGCGCGCGATCTGATCGCCGTGGCACCTAACTGGAGCGAGGCCACCGACATCGCGATGTATGGTTGGTGGGCCGTCGGTTTTGCCCTGGTGAGCATCGTGATTTATTTCGTGGGGCTCATGTGCACACACCTATCCGCGTTTCGTTGCGCGTCCAATATCCGCAAGGCTACGAGCGAGCACCTGCTTAAGCTGCCGCTTGGCTACTTTGACACACACGCCACCGGTGAGCTGCGCCGTATCGTAGACGGATGCGCCGCCTCCACCGAGACCCTGCTCGCGCACATGCTACCCGATATCGCCGGCGCCACCGCCATGGTCGCAGGTCTGCTCGTGCTGCTTTTCGCCCTCGATTGGCGCTTGGGCGTGGCATGCCTTATCTCGGTCGCCGTTTCGCTTGGCGCCATGGCCACCATGATGAGCGGCAAGGGCGCCGAGTTCATGAAGGCCTACATGGGCGCGCTGGTCAAGATGAACAAGACCGGTACCGAATACGTACGCGGCATTCCCGTGGTCAAGGTGTTTCAGCAGACGGTCTATTCCTTTAAGGCGTTCCACGACGCGATCGCCGAATACGCCGATATGGCGCAAAACTATGCGGGTACGTTTTGCCGGGGTCCGCAGGTGCTCAACCTTACTGCGCTCAACGGCCTTGTGGCATTTCTTTTGCCCGTGGCGCTGCTGCTGGCGCCGGGCGAGACGGACTTCGCGCACTTTATGGTCAATTTTACGTTTTACGCGATCTTTTCGGCCGTGGTGCCGACGGCCATGACCAAGCTTATGTTTGTGGGCGAGGCGTCTCAGATGAGTGCTGATTCGCTGGCTCGCATCCGAAGCGTTATGGATTCCAAGCAGCTCTCCGTGCCCGCTCAACCCAAGCACCCCGCTGGCAGCGATGTGCGCT
>CALBBA010000309.1 GCA_937926755.1 uncultured Collinsella sp. | reverse complement strand
GCGAGCGCCTTGATGCAGACATTGATGACGCGGACAAGCTCTTTGGCGCTATCGGCCGCCAAGCCCTTGTCGGTGTTAGAGCACATCTGCCACCGTCCCGCAGTAGCGACCGATGAAGTACGCTTGGCCTTTTCCAGTTACCTTGGGAGTGCGGTTGATTGTGACTCGACCGTCGCTGTGGGTAACTGCCGTCTCCTTGATGCGGAACAGCTTCATGTCCATGGAGCGCTGGGTCGGCACGTTCCGGTTGGAGCCGGACTTGCCGAGGTAGCCGTCGCGCTGGAGCAGCTTGAAAAGCCGGTTCTGACCGATCTCAAGACCGTTCTGGCACATCATCTTGGCAAGCTCTCCGATAAGGCAGGTGCCATCGGAGTCGGCCACGGCGTCTGCGAACAGCGCCTTGGGCTTCATGTCCTCGATGGTTGCCTCGTGGAGTGCGATAAGCTCGTTCTTGCGGTCGATGGTCTTTTGGGCAATCAGAAGGGCGCGCGCCATAATGTCGGCGTCGCTGTCCTCGGGGCTTGTGGCGATGTAACCGCCGTTTCGCCTGATTTCAGGGACGACCTCATGTGCCAACCATCGCTGGAACGGAACCGCCTCCGGTCGTTGAGAGCGCATGAGCACTCGGTAAAGACCGGACTCGTCGATAAGACGAATGCCGAGGTGGCTGTGGGTACACTCTGAGAGTGTACCTTCTGACCAGCGCTTTTCGTCATCGTCGAGCGCTCGCGTAATCTGGTTAGCGTCTCGGTAGCCAAGCGCTTTCGCAACGTCGGTAGCAGCGAACCATACCTCGCAGTCAATCTGCGTCGCACGGAGCTTGCCGAACCGATCGCTGCTGAACAGCTGCAAATCTGCTACACTCATGCCGACCTCCTTTCAGGTCAAAGCCCCTGCGCGGTGGAATGTGGCGGGGGGTTTTTTTGTGCTCCTGCGCCGGGCGGGTAATAAATCTTGAACAAATAGAGGCCGAGAGCTGCGTTCATCATGTCCTGCATGTTGTTCATCGGCTTCACCTTTCTGTAGCATTCGATGAAAGCGTCTTTGTTCTCAGGCCCGAGTTCGAAAAGGAAGCGAATTGGGCTTTCCTCAATAGTCTTTTTGTCGTCCTCGATTCCACACATGAACGTCTCTTCGACAATGTCGTCCATCAGCTACTCCTCGACGTAGTGCTTGATGATGTTGTTGAAGCTGCCCTTGTTGCCGTAGACCTTCTTGGCGATCGCGGCGAGCAGGCCCTTCTCCTTGTCGAACTTCTCGTTCTGCGCCTTGACGACGGTCTTGGTGCCGTCCATCCAGTAGACGATGGTCGCGGGGTCATGGAAGATGACTCGCTCGATTTTGGGCTTTGTTCCCCAGTCGATTGTGCCGATGTAACGAGGGCCGCAACCACCAAAATAGAGCCTGCGGCGCAGCGCATATGCGTCGTCTGCGGTCAAAACGAGATTCACAGCGGCATTAGCCGTCGCGCTATGCAAGTCGAAATCGGGCGTGGGGTCGGAAATATAAACCATCAGTTACCTCCTTCTTAGGTATTTGGTTTTGAGAAAAGTGGGCAGGCGCGGAGGGATTTGAACCCCCATAGGCGTTACCGCCACGGTTTTGGAGACCGCTGCTCTACCTGTTGAGCTACGCGCCTGTGGAGTGCTGCCCATGAGTCGCACCTGGTTGCGCGGATTTGCACTCCGCTGCCTAGCTGTTCGGCCAGCAGCACATGGAGTCGCCAGAGGGAATCGAACCCACAACACGCGGTTTAGGAAACCGCCGCTCTATCCCATTGAGCTATGACGACGAAAATGGAGGAGGGTGTGGGATTCGAACCCACGGGTCGCTACTAACGGCCTACTGTTTTCTGGACAGCTGCGATAATCCTCTCTGCCAACCCTCCGTTGGCGGAGCATGTAGGACTTGCACCTACGGGCCTCGTGTGAGGTCTACGGGTTAGCAACCCGCTGCAGTAGCTACTGTGCCAATGCTCCGAAAAGGTTGTCGCGGTAGGTGCTGACCCTACGACCTCCCCGTTATCAACAGGGTGCTCTACCGTTGAGCTACGCGACAGTGGAGCCGCCTGCGGGAATCGAACCCGCATTACCGATTTGGAGGACCGGAGTTCTACCTTTGAACTAAGGCGGCGTGGCTTGCGCGGCAGGCCTCGAACCTGCGACCTCCCGGTTAACGGCCGGGCGCTCTACCAGCTGAGCTACACGCAAATGGTGGGGCAAACAATGCGGAGGCAATACATCTCCGCTGGGTTTGCCCCGTGTTGGTCGCGGGAGGGGGATTCGAACCCCCATGTCACGGCTTATGAGGCCGTTGAGTTACCCGTACTCTATCCCGCGATGGCTTCTCGGCAGGGAATCGAACCCTGATTGACTGAACCAGAATCAGCCGTGCTAAACCGTTACACTACCGAGAACGTGTTTGCCAGCGGCGACGGCAACCGACACGGCTGCTGTACACATCTTCTTAAACGACGCGACCGCCGAAGGGCAAATGGCGGTCTGGGTTATCAGATGCCCGTATCGGCTGCTGTCGCCGCTGGCGGCTGAGAGCGAGGTGAATCATTCTCAGCATGTCCGTGGTTATCGCGCGTCGCGACATGGCACTCACGGCTTACCACCCGCACGGCGCAATGCCGATTGGGTCCTACCCCTTTCGGGGCGAATATTCGGTACTCAAAGAGCGCGTCCCGTCTGGGACATTGCGCGGTTTCCCGCGCGGACTCGGCTGCTAGTAGGGTGTTCAGCAAGGAGACGAACTGAACTGGGTAGGTGGCGACAAACAACACAAGGGCAGTCGTTGAGCTGTCACATAGAAAGGAGAGTTACAGTCGAGTCCGCGAGGAAAAACGCGGTTGGAGGCTACTGGTCTGAGTCGCGCCCAGTAAGCCAGTCGAGCGAACAGCCGATAAAGTCGGCGAGGATAACGGCCTCTTGGAGAGTGAACGGGCGTTATCCTGTGAGTTTTGCGTGAGTCGCGTTCCATCCGAGTCCTAGCAAATCGGCAACTTTTTGCTGCGTGATTCCCTTTGACTCGATGTACTCTGAGACATGCTTTGCGCAGGTATTCACTATCGTTACCTCCTTTCCGACTGCTTTCATTCGCTAGCGGCTTTCGTTTGCTAGCTCACAATTCCGTATGTTGCTTCTTATCGACTGCTCTGTCAACAACAATTTGGGTAAAATTACTTTCAACTAGAAGGAAAGGAGACGAGAATGACCCTTCTAGCTGGGCTGCAAGGCATCCTCGACAGCCGAAATATGAAGCCTGCCGACTTGTGTAGGCTTTGTGGATTGAGCACTGGAGTGATGTCGAACTACATGAATGGAAAGCGTGTCCCATCAATCGCAAACGCGATTACGATCGCCAATGCGCTTGGCGTGACACTCGACGAACTGGTCGGGGGGAAGGGGGGGGGGGGGACCGGACGCGACCCCCCCCCCCGCCGCTGACAAAAGACGAAGAAGCGCTTCTCGACGACTACCGCAACTGCACGCCGACCTCGAAAGAGAAAATCGACGAGTACGCGGAGTTCCAGAGCGCTAAAAGCAAAGAGTCCACGCGAGATTCCAAGCGTTCTAAGAGGAGTGCGTAATGGCTGGCAGAAAAGAACCGCCGTTTCTGGGGGAGTTAATCGTCCTGCTGCTGGGCGGCATCGGCTTTCTCGTGACGCTGCCCGTGGCGGCGTGCTCGCTTATCGTCAATGGCTACAAGCCTTGCGCTCCGTACTGGTGCGTCGCGTTCGCCGTCTGCCTGGCATGCGCCCTCGTGCTCAGGAACACCGAGTGGGGCAGGCGCGAGCTGTATGGCGGTAAAAAGAAGCCGACCGCAGCGACGAAGCCCGAAACTGCCAAAAAGGGCTACGCTCCTGCCAACCCGAACGCAACGCTCAACCGAGCAGCGCTTGACACGACCCCCGATAAGGTGAAGAAGGCCCAGCGCAAGGCGGGACTCCGCTGCCCGAAGTGCGGCTCCACCGATGTCACGTTCCTGAACAGCACGTCGAAGTCCACGAGTGCGGGAAAGGCGCTCGTCGGGGCCGAGGTGTTCGGCCTTGAGGGCATGGTGGTCGGCGCCGTCATCGGAAAGAAGGGAAAGCGCGAGTACCTTTGCAACCACTGCGGCAAGCGGTACTCGGTGAGGAACTAGAGAAAAAACGGCGCTCCCCCATCAGCCAAGACACGGGGAGCGCCGAGCATCCCACCGTTCGAACATGTTGCCCCCATGGGGCTACAGGAGGGACACGATCATTATGCCACGGAAACGCGCTGAGAGGGGTTCTATCGCCCGTTTAGACCGAAACCGCTACAGGATTAGGTACTGGGGGGACAAGGGCGACGGAAAGGGCTACAGGCGCTTGAGCGCGAACTTCACCGGGACGCTGACGGAGGCGAGGTCTGAGCGCGACAGGCTGATAGAGCTGCACTCGACAAATCAGCGAACGCAGCACACGGTCAGGTACGTGTTCGACACGCTGTACTGGCCGTCATGCGAGAAGCGCTTGGCAGAGAACACGCTGAACATGTACAGGTCGACATGGCGTAGATACGTCGAGCCTAAGTTCGGTAATTGCAAGCTCGGGTCGGTCAAGCCGCTAGCCATCCAAGAGTGGATAGACTCCATGACGAAGAACCAGGCGCAGCGTGCCGTCAACATGCTGTCCGGAATCTACCGCACCGCAGTCAAGTTCGAGCTTACCGATTCCGACCCGACCTCCGTCGGACTCGAGATACCTGACGATGTTGCGAAGATGGATGCCGGAGTGTATGACATGGCGGAGCTTGTCCGCATGGCTGAGCTGCTGCACGGTTCGCGCATGGAGGGCATATTCCTGCTCGGCGCGTTCGGCTCATGCCGACCGGGCGAGGCGGCAGCAGCCGACCCCGCGTCGGTCGAGCTTGTCAGGGCCGACAACGGGACGGCATGCGCCGTAGTCCCGATCGAGCGCGAGGCGGTGCGCGGAAAAGGCGTCGTCGAGCGCGTCAAGACCGAGAGCAGCCGACGCAACGTGGTCATTCCCGGCAGATGGGGCGAGCGTCTCGCGGAGATCGCCGACGAACGAATCGAGGGTGGGCACTTCCTTTTCATCGAGAACATGAAGGGCGGCCCGCTCACGTCCGCGAGGATGAAGGCGATATGGGAGCGCGAGGCCGAACGGCTTGGGTTCGAGTACCACCCATTGCGCAACCTCCGCAACTCGTGGCGCACGAGCTGGCAGTACGAGGTCAGGATTGCACCCGACACCCTTGAGGTCTTGATGGGTCATTCCGGTTCGAGCGTGTCAGCAAAGCACTATGTCCGCGCGAGTTTAATGATGCTCGTCAACACGGTAGCGGACGCGTTTCAGGAAGCAGGTCTTGTTCCATAGGGACTTTTAGGGACTAAACCGTTTTATGCAAGTCATCTACCTGCTGTTTTATTGCCAGTAAATATCAGTCGTTATG
>CALBBA010000308.1 GCA_937926755.1 uncultured Collinsella sp. | reverse complement strand
CCGTGATGCCGGGCGCTGCGGCGGTTTTGCCGCAAGCATTGTCGGTCGTGAGCACTTGGGCGCCGGCAACGGTGGGTACGCCAAGAGCAAGGGCGATGGCGCAGGCAAAGCCGGCGGCCAGCTTGGTAGAGCGCTTTGCAAAAGAGGTGAGGGACTTCACAGTTTTCGCTTTCGACGGGACGGTCTCTTCTGGCTCTAGAGTATATCGTTTGGCGGTGATGACGGTCATCGCGTGCGTGCGCGGGCTGCGTCTGCGCCCGAACGGACATGTTGGTGCTTAAGGTCGACTTAATCGCCAGCGCTTGTTGTGTGTGCCGAGCGTCCCCCCGGGCATAATGGAGCGCGAGAGGAGCACGCATGAACGAGCGCATTTTGGTGGTCGACGATGAGAAGGCCATCGCCGACCTGGTTGGCATCTACCTTACAAAAGAGGGCTTTGATGTTCAGATTGCCTATAGCGGAGCCGATGCGGCCAAGGCGATCTTGGAGCAAGAGTTCGATCTGGCGCTGTTAGATGTCATGCTGCCCGATATCGATGGCTTTGAGCTGTTGCGCACGATTCGCGCCAGCCATACCTATCCCGTGATTATGCTGACGGCGCGCGATGCCCAGCAAGACAAGATCGAGGGCCTTTCGCTTGGCGCGGACGATTACGTCGTCAAACCGTTTCGCCCACTGGAGCTGATCGCGCGCGTGCGCGCCCAGCTACGCCGTTACACCAGCTACGGCAGCCGCGCGCAAGTGACCGAGTCCCCGCTCATTCAGCTCGACGGCCTCGAGATCAACCGTGACGCCCGCGCCGTGGCGGTGGACGGTGGGCCGGTACGCCTCACGCCTATTGAGTATTCCATCTTGCTGTATTTGGCTGAGCATCGTGGCAGCGTGGTGGCGGTCGAGGACCTGTTCCGGGCGGTGTGGAATGAGGACTTTATGCCCGGCTCCAACAACACGGTGATGGTGCACATTCGCCATCTGCGCGAAAAGATCGGCGACGATGCTCAAAAGCCGCGCTTTATCAAGAACGTCTGGGGCGTCGGCTACATTATCGAATAAAGCCTTTGTTTGAGAGGAAAACGGATATGACAAATAGCAACGGGCAGGCGTTTGAGGTGCCCGATCGACTTTTTGAGCATGTAAGGTCGGTTGTCGACAATCGCGCGCTCGCGACGGTGCTGCTCTTTTTGCTGAGCCTGCTGCTGATCGGCATCGACAACATCGTCGGCATCCTGGCGGTGCTGCTCATCGGCTTTTTGCTGATCGATCGCTTTGAAATCGTACGCCGTTGCGTGGTGATTGGCGGGGCCGCATGGGCTATCACATTGGCGATCGGTGCCATGGCGCTCGGCGGCATCGAGGGGCCGGTGCTGTTCGACGCTGCCTTTGTGTTCAATATGCTCGGCTTTGTCTTGGCGCTTGCCGTGTGTGTTCTGTTCTTTTGCGGTCGCGCGCTGTACTACCAGGGCTATGAGCAGGGGGAACAGCATGCCGACCGCGTGCTTGCCGCCCGTATCCAGGATCGCCTGATCGATCACCCCGACGCGTGGGACAACATCGACGGTGACTTTCTTGAGGTCGAGGGCGCACTCAACAGCGTGCGCGATAGCGAGCGCAAGGTCCAACAGGCTCTGCGCGACGAGTCGCATCGCAAGGACGATCTAGTCACTTACCTTGCCCATGACCTGCGCACGCCGCTTGCCAGTGTGGTGGGATATCTTTCGCTGTTGCAGGAGGCACCCGATCTGCCGGTTGAGCAGCGTGCTCGATTTACGGGCGTGGCGCTCGACAAAGCGCATCGGCTTGATGCGCTCATTGAGGAGTTCTTCGATATCACGCGCTTCGACTTCCACGATATCGTGCTCACGCGCGGTTACGTCGATCTGGGATTGTTGCTGGCGCAGGTGGCCGACGAGTTCTATCCCATCCTCAACGAGCAGCATAAGGAAGCCCAAGTTGATATTCGCGAGGACCTGACGGTGCTCGTGGATGGCGACAAGATGGCTCGCGTGTTCAACAACATCATGAAAAACGCCGTTGCCTATAGCTATGAGGGCTCGACCATCACGATCGAGGCCAGACGCCGGGACGGCGGTGGCGTGCGCGTGCGCTTTATCAATCAGGGCGATCCCATCCCTGAGGCAAAGCTCAAGGTGATCTTTGAGAAGTTCTATCGCCTGGATGCGGCGCGTGCGACCAATCGCGGCGGCGCTGGACTGGGGCTTGCCATCGCCAAGGAGATCGTATGCGCGCACGGCGGTACCGTTGCATGTGAATCGACGCCCGAACACACGATATTCACCATCGAGCTGCCCGCCGCATAGCCAGTGTGCCCTTACAAACACTTGACAATGCGCTCACGTGCATATGAGCCGCGATTCCTACTATCGATACTGCTGAATTGATATCGATGTGGAGGTATGCGGTATGACGGCTGCTGCGGCTGCGGAGCCCACGGAGCTTGAAGAACTCATGAAAGCGCAGGCCGAGGCCGCGCACGAGCGCGAGGTTGGGGATGCGACTCGCCCCACGGCAGAGGATCTTGCCGCCTCGCCGACGCGAATCGATGTCGAGGGCCTCGACCTGTTCTATGGCGACCATCATGCGCTCAAGGACGTGAATATCAAGATCCGCGACAAGCAGATCACCTCGTTCATCGGGCCTTCGGGCTGCGGAAAGTCCACGTTGCTGCGCTGCTTTAACCGCATGAACGACGGCATCAAGGACTGCCGAATCGAGGGCAAGATTGCGCTCGATGGTCAAGATATCCTGGGCGACTACGACATCTGCCGCTTGCGCCAGCGCGTGGGCATGGTGTTCCAGCGCCCCAACCCGTTTCCCATGAGCATCTACGACAACGTCGCCTACGGTCCTCGCGGTATGGGTGTGCGCGACCGCGCCGTGCTCGATGAGCTGGTCGAGGACTCCCTTCGTCGCGCTGCGCTATGGGATGAGGTCAAGGACAAGCTCAAGGAGTCGGGCCTGGGTCTTTCGGGCGGTCAGCAGCAACGCCTGTGCATC
>CALBBA010000307.1 GCA_937926755.1 uncultured Collinsella sp. | reverse complement strand
CGCGGTAACCGTGGGCTGCCAGCACGGGTCCCACTTCGCGACAGAGCGTGCCTTTGGTGTCGAGCACGATGTAGCTTGCGTTCATTTGCAGCAGGTTGGGCTTGAGGACGTTTCGGGTCTTGCCGGCTCCCGAGGGGCCGATCACAAGTGCGTTGTTGTTGAGTCCCGTTTGGCGGGTGTCGCAGGAAAGCGTTCGATACTTGGCGAGGATGGTGGACGATGCGGACTTAGATGCGGCGAGGCGGCTGGCGAGGTTAGACATGGGCGACCTCCTTGGTGGTCGAGAGGATTTCGTGGGCAAAGCCGAGCTCGACGGCGCGCTCGGCCGAAAGGTAGGTGTCTTTTGCAGTGAGGGACTGGATGCGCTTGGGCGTGAGGCCGCTGCGGTCCGAGAGGATTTGCGTGAGGGTCTTGCGGGTCTGCATGAGACGCCGGCTGGTTTCTTGCAGCGCAAGTGCCGAGCCGCCTGCCCCCTGGGGGATCAGCGGGTCGTGAATCATGAGCTCTGCATGGGGCGCCATACGGCGATCGTCGCCGCCCATAAAGATCACGGCGCCCATGGACGCGGCGAATTCCAGACAGACGGTGCGGATGGGGCACGATGCGAGGCGCATGGCGTCATAGATCGCAAGGCCCGATCGCACGCTTCCGCCGGCGCTGGCGACAAATATGGTGATGGGGCGGCTGGGGTCGGTGGCATCGAGCAGGCGGATCTGCTGGCATAGGTCGTGGGCCATCGGGGTTTCGATGTTTCCCATGACGGAGAGCTCGCGACGGGCGAGCATCTCATCGTAAATGCTGGTGAGCGTGATACCTCGGGCGGATTCACGCATGGTGAGGGGGGCTGATGATGGGGGAATGATTGGTGTCCATGAGGACTCCTTTCTGTTGGTTGTGTTGTGGAATAGGATTGTTGCCCGCGGAGGGGCTGGCGGGCTACAGGGTTCGTCCGAGCCTGAGATCGAGCTCGGTTGTGGGGCAGGCTGCCTGTTCGTGCGGCTCGCAAGCGCCAAGGACTCCAAAGCGATGGAGCGTTGCGACGGGCGTGGTGTAGGCGAGCCGCAGCTGATGCTCGACAGGGGCACATCCGTCATTTTTGTAATGAGCCGCGTAGTACTGCGCGATGCTGGCGTTCATCTCGCTGCCATTGCGATGGCGCTCAAACTGGCGTCTGCAGGTTTCGATGATCTTTGCTACCGACTTGGGTGCCGTCGCGGGAACAAGGGCGAGATAGCCCTCAAATAGCTCGTTGATGCTCAGAAGGCACAGCAGGTCGATCAGCGTCCTTATGGCTGCTCCCTCGGCGGAAAAGTGCGCGGTCATGCGGTTATATCGGTTGCGGTCGACGATGGCCGCATGGGGTCTTGGAGTTTTCTGCCCCGTGGTCCCGGGCTTTTGCCGCGCCTGTGTATTGAGCTCGACGTTGCAGCGCTTGAGGCCGTCCAACGGAAGGAACAGTGCGGTGCGCAGGGTGTTCCGCTTACTTTCGAGTTCATGACGCTCGTCGGGTTCCCATTCGAGCTTGAGTTTCGTGTCGAGCGCCGTAAGCATATGGGCTAGGCAGCCTACGGTAAGAACGTACGAATCGTTGTCGCGTTTTGGGGCATAGGGGTCTGTCAGCTTGCGAATGTCGGGGTCGCCCATGATCTTTGTGCAGCGCTTCAGCAGTTGAGGGTGGTCGGCCAAGATCGTCGCGAGCGGTAGCGACGCGTAGTTCTTTATGGTCGCGGCGGCAAAGGCGGCGTCATATTCGTTTGCATATGCTCGCTCAATGCGGGCATCCAGAATGCTTTTCTTATCGCCGTCTTCAGCGTGGTGGTTTGTCATAGCTTCTCCAATCGGTTGATGTTCGTGCTGTTTGTTGATGTGTTGGTTGTCGTGAGTGATGTGCTTGCCGTGGGTGATGTGCTGACGTTGGGGTGCTATGCGGTTTTCAATGAGCCCGTGAGGCAGTTGCTGCAGGGGCGGGATGGAACGGCCCATGCAAGGCGGAAGGCATCGTGCTCAAAATCGAGACAGCAATGCCCTGGGTGCCTCACATGTGGCAGTTACCTCATTAAGTTGTCATTGCGTTTGGGGTTGTACTTTGCCGATCTTCCTTCTCTTACACGCTGAAAACTGAAACTTCATATGCTCGATCTACTTAAAACCGCAACGGCGGTCTTTTATCAACTTATATGTCGGAACGTGTCTTTTCAAGTACTTTTTTGCGTTTGTTTCAAATGGGGTGGTTTTGCAACCGTCACGCGCCGCGCTATGCGAACGTGCCCCGGCTCGGATAAGATGGTGCGATCGAGTTCTACCGCGCTCACCGCAAGTGGTCTTTGCTGCTGAGATAGGTCATGGCCGAAAGGGGCCCGTATCCCAACAGATACGGGCCCCTTGCTATTTAAATGGGCATGAGGGTGTATTGAGGGGGGATGTCTTGCTGTCGGCATCCGCGTGCGGTGCCATTCGCTGTCCGTAAATATACGTTTACGGCTAATTTCATACCACTTGTCGGAATGCGGACGCTGTCCTTGCATGTCGGGCGTACATTGAACGTGGTTTTTCGCGTGAAACCACGAATCGGTTGTCAGCCCCGAACAAGGAGGCCCAGCATGACGCTTGCCAAACCCATCAATAAATACATCGACTATATCGATGCCCCCGAGGACACGTTTGAGCAGTATGTCGAGAAGGCGTTAAAGTACAACTTTCGCTGCGTATTTGCGAACCTGCAGGAGTACGAGACGGGCCGCGCCATGCTCGAGGGCTCTGACATCATCCTTGCCGGCGCTATCGACTTTCCCCAGGGCACTATGACGCTTGAGGAGAAGCTTGCGAGGTTTGAGGA
Source organism: uncultured Collinsella sp. (assembly GCA_937926755.1). Lineage (GTDB taxonomy): Bacteria > Actinomycetota > Coriobacteriia > Coriobacteriales > Coriobacteriaceae > Collinsella. Next base: position 4,640 of record CALBBA010000307.1, on the reverse strand, counting down.
ATACGCTGCGTGTGGCTTTACCGAGATTGACTACGTTTTGAATCAGGAGTCGGTCGAGAACCGCGATTTTGATGCCATCGAGCGCGAGATGACTACCATTGCTGATTTTTGTCGTGCGCATGGCATCACTGACAAGGTGATCGTCGAGATGTGCAAACTGGACGGCGACGACGCCGCTAAGCGCCGTGTATGCGAGATCGCGCTGGAGGCTAAGCCGGGATTCCTTAAGACATCGACCGGCAGAAGCTTTGGCGGTGCTAAGCTCGAGGACGTGCGGCTGATGCACGAGGTGCTCGGCGATGCCGTGGCAATCAAGGCGGCGGGCGGTATCCATAATTACGAAGAGGCCTGCGCATTCATCGAGGCCGGCGCCAGCGCGTTAGGTGCATCGGCGGGCATCGCGATCGTCGAGGGCGCACCGACGGATGAGCGTCGCTAGCAGACGTATTTGACCTGAGCGATAAAGCTTCACGACCACACGCTGTTCATGTTCGAGACAATATGACTTTTTGCCCGTTGTAAACGGAGTCGCGATGGGTGTTCTGTATGATGGCTCAGACAAGGTTGTTCAATGACAGGGAGGCATATATGGCAATCAAAGCCATCGCAATGGATATCGACGGTACGCTCACCAACGATCAAAAGGTCATCAGCCCGCGTACGCGCGAGAAGCTGCTCGCGACGCAGGAGTCGGGCATTAAGCTCATTTTGGCTTCGGGCCGTCCCGCATGGGGGCTGCACGCCTTGGCGCAAGAGCTCGACCTTCAAAACCATGACGGTCTGCTGGTGGCCTTTAACGGCGCACACGTCGTCGATGCCCAGACCGACGAGGTGCTGTTCGATCAGGCTATGCCTGCCGACGAATTGCATCGCCTGATTGATCACCTGCGTAATTTTGACGTGATCCCTATGATTTCGCTCGGTCGCGATTTGCACGTCGAGGACTCGTACCATTGCATGATCACGCTGCCTGACGGCTCGCAGAAGAATATCGTCAAGTATGAGCGCGACGCGTGCGATCTTAAGATTCGCGAGGTGGAGAGCCTGCATGAGGTCGCTGATGCTTATCCCGTGGACAAGCTACTCACTGCGGGCGATCCGGCCTACCTGCAGGCGCATTACGAGGAGATGTATGCGCCCTTTACCCAGACGCTTTCGGGCATGTTTACGGCCGACTGGTACTTTGAGTACACGGCGCCCGGTATCGACAAAGCCCGTGCGCTCGAGGGTGCCCTGCCCAAGCTCGGTATCGATGCCAGCGAGGTCGTCTCGTTTGGCGACGGCCAGAACGACAAGTCCATGATTGAGTGGGCCGGCACCGGTGTTGCCATGGACAACGCCGTCGATGAGGTTAAGGCCGTGGCCCAGATGGTGACCGCCAATAACAACGAAGATGGTATTGCAGTGGCGCTGGATAAGCTGCTGGGTTAGAATCGCCGATTAATGCATGGTTTGGGCGCCTGCTTGCGGGCGCCCTTTTGTTAGGGAGGGTGCCGTGTCCGCATTTCCGTTCGATGCCGTTATCTTTGACATGGACGGCGTCATTGTCGATACCGAGTATTACTACCTGGGCGAGACTGCCGCGTTTGCCAAGGAGCTTGGGCTTAATCTGACTCAAGAGGAGTTGAATGGGCAGGTCGGTACCTCGCATCAGTTCTTCCTGCATATGCTGGTCGATTGGTTTGAGCGTGCCGGTAAGGGGCATTTCACTGGCGAGGAAGCGTTGGCCCGTTGGGACGAATGGGCTCATAAGCGTCCGCGCGACTATCAGGCTTTGATTAACCCAGGCGCCGTGGATACGATTCGAGAGCTGCCGCGCCGTGGCGTTCGCGTGGCGCTTGCCAGCTCGTCGCCCATGGTTAGCATCGAGGAAGTGCTCAACGCGTGCGGGCTGTCGGATGCCTTTGAGTATGTGGTGAGCGGCGAGCAGTTTAAGGAGAGTAAGCCCGAGCCCGACATCTACCTGCATGCGCTGGACCTGCTGGGGCTGCCCGCGAATCGCTGCTGCTGCGTTGAGGATTCGGTGCCTGGCATCACTGCCGGCAAGCGCGACGGTCTGACAGTCATCGCCAAGCGCGAGGAGCGCTTTGGCTTTAGCCAGGATGCCGCGGACAAGATTATCGACCAGCTGCCGGAGCTGCTCACGCTTTCTTAGGAGCGCGGTAGTTGCGCGTTTTTCGGGTCTGATGAGTAAATAGCCAACATTATGGTGCGACACCTAGCATACTTTAAGCTAATGCGGGCTTAAGGGCTTGTTGAATGCCCTTAAGCCCGCTTTAGACTTAATTGTGCTGGGAGAGGGTATATGCCACCGACTGAAGGGCTAACTGACGGTAAAGCAGCGATACCGCTGTACCAACAGGTTATCGATATCATTAAAAACGAAATTAACTCCGGTGCCTACAAGGCGGGCGCGCGGATACCCAACGAATTCGAATTGGCTGAGAGCTATAAAGTTGGCCGCGTTACCGTGCGACGCGCTATTGAGGAGCTCGTCCAGCAGGGCTATCTAACGAAGCGGCAGGGGAAAGGCACGTTTGTCAATGCCCCCAAGCTTAAGCGCAAGATTCGCCAGAAGGATGACGTCCAGAGTTTTTCGGACGCATGCCGCGTTAACGGAATGGAGCCGGGGGCGTGCGTCATTTCGAGAAAGATACTGCCGGCGGATTCCACCGAAGCACAGTTCTTTGGTGTTCCCGTTGGAACTGACTTGATTTGCGTTGAGCGCGTGCGTACTGCCGATGGCGTCCCTGTCATGCTCGAGAACAACATATATGTTTACGAGGACAACGCCTATCTATCAACGGCACCTCTATCTAACCAATCCATTTTTGAGTTCGTGCGCAACCGGACGGGCCGCACGCCCGCGTTTACCGACCCGTGCACGCTCGAGATCGCGTGCGCATCGCCCGAGGTCGCTCGGTTGCTGGCGGTTCCCGTTGGCGAACCCTTGTTTTATATGGAAGCCTTCTTTTTCGATGAGCAGCGGCGGCCGTTTATCATCGGTCGTCAGCGGATCGTTGGGTCTCGCTACGTTTTTGACATCTAGGACATTGCGAATGGAGACGCCCGGTGGATCATCTCACCGGGCGTCTCCATACCGTTCACGGTGCGAACGCAACCGTTCAACCGCGTCGCGGCAATCAGTTTGAAATTATCTTGATGATGGGAAAAGCTGCTGGTAATCTATGGAACGTCATAGAACGTTTGCCTTGCGCAGGCGTTGAAGCGAGATGCGATGCAGTCTCGAGTTCTTTGGAGGTATCTATGTCAGATACGAAGGCGAAGAAGACAAACAGACGTTTTAAGTTCAAATTACCGCATGTCTATACGATCATGTTCTTGCTGATCGTTGTCTTTGCGGTCCTGACTTGGATCGTTCCCTCTGGTCAGTATCAGCGCAAGACGATTTCGACAGCGGCGGGCGAGCGTGAAGTCGCCGTTGCTGGAACCTATGAACAGGTCGATAAGAACTACACCGATTCCGAGACCGGCGAGACCATCAATCTGGGCCAGGATATCTTCGCGGTTCTGCAAGCGCCCACCAAGGGTATCCAAGAGGCTGCCGACGTCGTTGCGTTCGTCTTATTGATTGGCGGATCGTTCGCGATCATCACCAAGACCAACGCTTTGAATGCCGGCATGAGCCGTGTGATTAAAAAGCTCAAGAACAAGGACATCCTCATCATTCCCATCACGATGACGCTGCTGTCCATTTGCGGCACTACGTTTGGTATGTCTGAGGAAGCCCTGCCGTTCTATGCCATCTTCATTCCCATCATGATGGGTATCGGTTATGACTCGATGACCGCATTCATCATCTGCTTCCTTGGTCCTAACCTGGGATATTGTGCTTCGACCATCGACCCGTTTAATGTTTTGATCGCCCAAGGCATCATTGGCATCGAGGGTAATCCGCAACTGTGGCTGCGCGCCGTTTCTTGGGTCATCTTCACTGCCGTCGGTATCGCATGGGCCATGCGCTACGCCATGCGTGTAAAGAAAAATCCCGAGTCGTCCATTACGTACGAGGACGATAAGCTCAAGCGTGTTGAGTTTTCTGTGACCGATGCCTCCATCGAGGAAGAGTTCACGATCCGTCAGAAGCTCGTGCTTATCGATTTTGCTTGCGGTATGGGCATTATCGTCTGGGGTCTTGTTACCCAGGGCTGGTACATGAATCAGATTTCCGCCGTGTTCCTTGGCATGGGCTTGCTTGCCGGTATCCTGGGCGGCCTTGACCAGCAGACGATCGCAGAGGAGTTCGTTAAGGGTCTCGCCGACTTTGCGTACGCTGCCGTCGTTATCGGTATCGCGCGCGGTATTCTGGTCATCGCCGAGGGCGGCATGATCATCGACACCATCCTCCAGGCGCTCGCTACCGCGCTCGCCGGTGCACCCGCCGCCGTCTACACCACGTTTATGTATGTCGTCCTTGGCCTGCTCTCTTTGCTGGTTCCCTCGAGTTCTGGCCTGGCGGCGCTCACCATGCCCGTTATGGGCCCCCTGACCGAGCTCATGGGCCTCAATCCCGAGGCGGCCGTCACCGCGCTCCAGTTTGCCAACCAGACCATCAACACCATCAGCCCCGTGGCGGGTATGACGGTCGCCGGGCTTGCCGTGGCTAAGATTTCGTTTGG
>CALBBA010000306.1 GCA_937926755.1 uncultured Collinsella sp. | reverse complement strand
AGTGAGCATTTTGCTCCACCTTTTGAGCATGGTCATCTTCTGCGCAATCTGGCCCATCATTCACCTTCGTTTCTGTAATCGACTCCGAGCGAGCGCACAAGCCCCTCCACGTTGGCCTCCAAACGGAAGTCCCTCTCCCAAACGGCCCTTGCAGCGCGCCTCATAGAAGACCCTTCGGCCTTGCCCAAAAAGACGAATCGCTTTATGGCCGCGGCGACATCTTCCGGTCCACAGTCGCTAGGTAGGAGAAAGCCGTTGACGCCATCGCTTACTATCTCGTGGGTTCCGCCAACGTCCGTGGCGATGACGGGAATGCCGAATCCGCAGGCCTCCATGATCGAAAGCGGCAGGCCCTCGCTTGACGAGACGTTCACGAAGACGTCGAAATGCTTCGCTGCGTACTCCCCCAAAAGCGCGTCGTTCGGCAAAGCCCCCGCGAACTTCGCGGTGGAGTGCGTCAGCAACGAGCAGGCGGCCCTCGCCTCCTCGAGCTGTGGGCCGTCGCCGTAATGGGTCCATTCGACGCGAAGCCCTTCGGCATCAAGAAGGGTGACAGCCTTAGCAAGAAGAGGCACGCGCTTAACGTCGACAATACGCGAGCACGAGACGACCCGCAACGGGCAGGTCAACGGCTCGCCGGACTTGTCTGGCATCTCCCGCGTTCCGAGATAGGAGGTCGTCACCTTGCCCTCATGGCCCGGCCAGTTCGCGTTTATGTATTCCTCCCCGTCTTTCGAGCAGGGAAGCACTCCGGAAAGCTTGGATAGGAGGTATCCCCGGAAGGGCAAATAATGCACATCGGTACGATCTGCATACAGATCGTACCGATGTGCACGCGCAACGGCGCGTGCACATGGGTACGTGCCGGTCAGCCAAGCAGCGACCAAAGCGGTGTCGTAAAGCCAAAAGCTGTATATGTGCGTGGGCTCAAAGCCAAAGCGGACCAGTTCCTCCGCAAGCACGTCCGCCTTTGCCTTCGCCCTCGCGGCAAAGTAGCCCCGAAACACGCGCTTTCCGATTCCATGAACGGATTCTGTGGCATAGGCCTCACGAACGTCCGCACCGCCCAAAAGGGGAAACGTGATCCCTTTGACTGCAAGCAAAGCCTTGTCCTTGGAGGTATTACCGCAACCCAAGGCCAGGGGCGTCACATTGCCCGGCAGCGCGCAGGTGGGCGCGTCACCCGGCTGCGCCTCGGTCCCCACGGCGAGCACCTCGTCGAAATAGGTCGAAAGAACGCCTATCTCGTTCTCGAGATAGGACTCAGCGGCGACCTCGCCGCGGTTAAAGGGGAACCTCCTCGTCAGAAGGAGCAGCCGTCTCTTTTTTTTATCAGCAGTAATCGCCACAAATACTAATCCCTCTTGAATAGGTCGCGGGTATACACCTTGCCGGCAACATCGGCCAGATCGTCGCTCCACCGGTTGGCAATGATCACGTCGCACTCGGCCTTGAACCTCTCAAGGTCATGCGTCACCTCGGAACCGAAGAATTCCGGCGCGTCCAGCGTTGGCTCGTAGACAAC
>CALBBA010000305.1 GCA_937926755.1 uncultured Collinsella sp. | reverse complement strand
GAAGCGGCACAACTTCATCTACGCCTACGTGGCGACGCTCTGCTTCCTGATGCGCTGCGACGGCGACTTCTCCCAAGAGGAGCGGGAGTGGCTCGAGGACGGCCTCGACTACCTCAAGCTGGACGGCGGCCTCCCGGACGACGTGAAGGCGAGGGTGCAGGCGATCGCGGACGACGAGGACCTGTCCTTCGACCGGGTCAAGGACTGCCTAGACAACGTGAGCATCGTGTCGCTGGGCTCCATCGCCGAGCAGCTGCAGGTCGCCGCGGCCTCGGACGGTCAGGTGACGGAGGAAGAGGAGCACGCCTGCAGGCTCTTCGCCGACTACATGGCGGCGAGGGCTGCATGCGTGGCCGTTGACGAGGGGTGGGCCGAGCAGGCGGGCGAGAAGTCCGTCCGCGAGTACGGCGGGAATCTCGAGCGCATTGACCGCGAGTTCAAGGAGCGGACGAGGCTGCAGGACGCCGACGCGGCCTTCGTCGTCGCCGCGACCATGCTCCAGGTCGCCCGCGTGCTCGTCATCAACTCCCTGACGGAGGTCGAGCGGGCGGGAGCGGGCAACGCCAAGGAGGACGCCCTGCACAGCTTCCAGGACCGCGTTTTCTCCGGCTACGGCGATGGGGACCCGGCGGAATCGGGCCGCCTGTTCGCCTCCAAGAGCCACATCCTCTCCTCGCGAGGCGTGCCGTACGACGCGACGCGCTACGAGGCTGAGAACTTCAAGGTGTTCAAGGGGGCGAACCACCGGTTCGCGACCCTCGGCCACGACCCGGTGCTCGGCCTCGTGTTCGGGACCTCAAACATCATGACCAACAGCATCACCTGCGTTAAGGACGCCAACGTCTTCGGGATCGGCGCGCGGATCCCCGCGACCTACTCGGTCTCCTACGACGCCTTCGGGAAGAACCCGCTGATCGGGGCCCCCGCCGGGACCGTGGAGATGCTGGTCGCGGCGGGAAGGCGCGTCGTGAGCGAGCCGGATGCCGCCGCAGCGGCCCTGGTCAAGCAGCTGATCCACATCGGCACGGACCTCTACACGCCGTGCGGGATACAGGTCCCGTTCGCCAACCTCGTTCTCGACAAGGCGCACACCGAGGCCCTCACCAAATACGTCAGCACTGGCGACGTATTGAAAGTCGGCATGCAGGCGGGCATGACGGTGCTCATCAACTGCCTGATAGCGGCGCTCCACGGCTGCTCGCTGATATTCAAGGACGACGGGTCGGACTACTGCACCGAGATGTACCAGGCGCGCACCAAGAAGATCATCCTCATCTCCGACACCATCGCGACCTCGAGCAGCGTCGTGCAGGCATCGATCACGAAGAACCCCAAGTGCCTCGACCTCGGAGGCGCGGCGGTGCTCGTCTACCGACTGTTCTCGGATGCTCGTTTCGTCGCGAGGCTCAAAGAGGAGTACGTGCAATCGGAGCTCGACAAGATCTACGATGAACGGGCCAAGCGGTTGCTTTGAGGTCTTACAGGAATGATTCAACCACTAAAAAGAAGCAGGAGAAGAGATAATGGCCATATGCGACTCGTGTAAAGGCAACAGCATCCTCCCAGAACATTACGGGGCTTTGACCCTTTGCAAAAAGTGCTCCATGAAGATACTCGCTCCAACGTGGAAGAACAAAATATACTCGACGAACGAAGAGGTTCACGAGCAGCGAGAGAAGACGCTTGCTCGAGCCGTTTCCGCTGGTTTTCCTTCAGATGCTATTACTAAGCTGGGATCCTACTTTGACGGCTTGATAATTCCCGGTCTCTTTAAGATCTTTGATGGCGGCAACGATCAAGGGCTAGTCGTCAAAGACGAGTCGGTCATTATCGTCACTGAAGATGATTTCGATCCAAGCGACGCCCGCAAGCAATTGGGGTTGATAGCGAGCGGGCGACGCGGCCTTTCAATCGACGAAGACGATAACGTCGACGCTTTTGATGCGGCCTATCATGCAGAAATAGCTCTGGGAGCTTTCTCGAGTGGCGGATCGTTAGGGAAAATAGCCATGCGCGCTGGAGCGGAAATAGCCGGCGAAGTGATATCGAAGTCGAATCGGCCAACAATAGACGACCTGCCTGTGCTTCCGCAATTCGACGTCCCCTTTGGCGAGCAAACGGTTCGATACAAAGACGTTGACGATTTTGAGTTCTACATCCCAGAAGGAGAGGAGAACCTCGGTTTTCTCCTTTTCACGACAGCGGTATCCAGAAAGCAGAAAAAAATAGTCTTCTCTTTCGATCCAGGGGAGAACAGGAAGCAAGCCGCCATAGAGATAGCTCGATTCATCGAAAGCAAACTCGATGACAAGGCGGCTGAAGCGGAAGAGCAAGAGGAATCCATGCGC
>CALBBA010000304.1 GCA_937926755.1 uncultured Collinsella sp. | reverse complement strand
TGGTTTCTGATGCGGCGCGCTGCGCGCCCCGCACAGGCTAAAGCCCGTAACAAAAGCCCCGGCTCGCGATGGAGCCGGGGCCAAAGGCGCAGCGTATGTAGTTGATGTTGAGCGCGAACAGCTCGTCAGCAATGGCCGTCCGCGCCCTACCCTACCCGCGGTTGCGGACGCGGCTGTAGGGCGTATCCACCATGGGCAGATTTGGACGCAGCTTGCCGTCAAACGCGCGGTAGGCGTTCTGTACGGCGGGCGCCGTGGGGATCGTTGCGATCTCGCCGATGCCCTTGCCGCCGTATGCCACGGGCAGCAGCTCGTCCTTCTCCACGTAGATGGCATGGATATCCGGAATCTCGGGCGCGCGGAACAGTCCGAGCGTGCCGTACCTTGCCTGGGGCACGCAGTCCTTGAGCGGCCAATCCTCGGTAAGCGCATAGCCCATACCCATGAGCACGCCGCCTTCGATCTGACCCTGGATGGAGATGGGATTGACCACCTTGCCGGAATCGTGCGCGGCATAGACCTCGCTCACGCGGCCGTCGTCGTCCAGAATGACTACATGCGTGGCAAAGCCGTAGCAGATGTGACTCTTGGGGTTGGGCACGTCGGCACCCAGCTTGTCGGTCGGCTCCAGGTACACATAGCTAAACTCGCAGCCCTCGAGCGCCTTGATGGCGGCAGCAGGATCCTGAGGATGCATGCCCTGGCCGGCGACGAGCTCCTGCGAGCGCAGCTGATAGGCGCGGCCGTCGTCGTACTCGATCTTGGCACCGTCGCCATGGGCGGCAACCGGAGCGGCGGGAGCGGGCTTGCCAGCCTCGATGTCAAGCATGGCATCGCGCAGCAGGAAGGCGGCACCGCGCACGGCCTCGCCGGTCACGACCGTCTGACGCGAGCCAGACGTGGTGCCGGAGTCGGGAGCGTTCTCGGTAGAGCACTCGCCATTGGCGATGCAGCGAAGCGGCAGGCCGCATGCCTCGGCAACGTCCTGCAAAAAGACGGTGTTGCAGCCCTGGCCGATGTCGGACGTGGCGGCATAGACCACGGCCACGCCGTCCTCGATGCGAATCTTGCAGCGGCCGGCATCGGGCAGGCCCACGCCCACGCCGGCGTTCTTCATGGCGCAGGCGATACCGGCGTGTCCGGGATGTGCGTAGTAGGCATCCTTGACCTTGAGCAGCGTCTCCTTAAGCGCCGTGGAGCAGTCGGCAATCTGGCCGTTGGGCAAAACCTCACCCGGCTCGATAGCGTTTCTGTAACGAATCTCCCACGGATCCAGGCCGACCTTCTCGGCCAGCAAGTCGATCAGGCTCTCGAGCGCAAACTCGGACTGGCAAACGCCAAAGCCTCGGTACGCACCGGCGGGCGGGTTGTTGGTGTAGTAGCCAAAACCGCGGATGTCGGTGTTCTGGTACTTGTAGGGGCCGACGGCGTGCGTACAGGCGCGCTCGAGCACCGGGCCGCACAGCGACGCGTAGGCGCCGGTATCAAAGTTGATCTCGCAGTCCAGGCCGGTAAAGTTGCCCTCGGCGTCGCAGCCCAGCGTAAAGGTGCCGTCCATGGCGTGGCGCTTGGGATGGAAAGCGAGCGACTCGGCACGTGTGAGCTTGCACTTCACAGGACGCTGGAACTTATATGCGGCGAGCGCGGCCAGGTGCTGGATGGACACATCCTCCTTGCCGCCAAAGCCGCCACCCACGAGCATGGTCTCGACGACCACGCGCTCGGGCTCGTTGTCCCAGCCAAACATGTGGGCGCACTCTTTGCGTGTGTCGTAGGCACCCTGGTCGGTCGACTGCACCTTGACGCCGTTCTTGTACGGGAAGGCAACGGCGCACTCGGGCTCCAAGAAGGCATGCTCGGTAAAGGGCGTGGTAAAGCGCTGCGTCACGGTGAACGCGCTCTCTGCCAGCGCCTTGGCGGCGTCGCCGCGCGTCACATGGCGGCTCTGGCACACGTTGTCCTTGAGCTCCACTGTGTTGCCAAAGGCAAAGAAGCTGTCGTGCAGGCGCGGGGCGTCGGCAGCCCTGGCTTCTGCAATGTTACGCACGGGCTCCAGCGGCTCGTAATCAATCTTTACGAGCTTCTTGGCCTTCTCGAGCGTCGCCTCGTCCTCGGCGACCACCAGCACGATGGCGTCACCCACGCAGCGAGTGATATCGCCCTGGGCGATCATGACGTCCCAGTCCTGGATAAGGTGGCCGACCTGGTTGACCGGCACGTCCTCGGCGCGCAGGATGCCCACCACACCGGGCAGGACCTCGGCCTTGGAGGTGTCGATGAAGAGCACGCGGGCGCGCGGATACTTGGAGCGCACGGCGCTGGCGTAGGTCAGGCCCGGCTGGTCGAGCTCGTCGATGTCGTCGGGATACTTGCCCTCGCCGAGCACCTTCTTGCGCACGTCGATACGGAAGGCGCGCTTGCCCACGCCGTAGTCGTCGCCGCGCTCCAGGTCCTCGTCGATCTGCTTTTCGCCGCGGAGCACCGCAGCGGCCAGCGAGATGCCCTCGATAATCTTTTTATAGCCGGTGCAACGGCAAACATTGCCGCGAATGGCGTACTTGATCTGCTCCTCGGTGGGCTCGGGGTCCTCGGCAATGAGCGCTGCACCCGCCATGACCATGCCGGGGATGCAAAAACCGCACTGCACGGCGCCCACGGCGCCAAAGGCGTACACAAAGGCCTCGCGCACGTCCTCGGGCAGGCCCTCGACGGTCACGATGTTGCGGCCGGCGGCAAGAGCGGTGGTCAGCACGCACGCCTTGACGGCCGCACCGTCCACATGGATGGTGCAGGTGCCGCAAGCGCCCTCGGAGCAGCCGTCCTTAGCAGAGTGAATGTGCAGGTCGTCGCGCAGGTAGCGCAGCAACGGTTTGTTTTGGGTCGTCGTGCGCTCGACGCCGTTAACGGTAAAAGTGAATTCCTGTGCCATGGCGGTTCCCTTCTACACGCCGGCGGCGATGCCGGTGCGGTCGTGGATGGCGCCATGTGGGCAGACGACGGCGCACATGCCGCACGACAGACAATCCGCGCCATCAATATGGGCGCAGTTGTCCTCGATGCGGATAGCGCCGGCAGGGCACTTTTTGGCGCACATGCCGCAGCCGATGCAGCTCGTGTCGCAGATCTTGCGGGCAATGGCGCCCTTATCGGTGTTGTTGCAGCGCACCAGGATATTCTGGTAGCCGGGAACAAAGGCGATCACGCGCTGCGGGCACGCCATGCCGCACAGGCCACAGCCCGTGCACTTTGAGCGGTCCACGCGGGCGATGCCATCGACCAGCGCAATGGCGCCGTGGGGGCAGGCCGTGACACAGGCGCCACAGCCAATGCAGCCTTCGCTGCAGCGGGCGTCGCCGCCTGCGGAGGCGCAACCGCTTCCGCAGGCAACGTAGGCCACGTTATGTTGAATGGATTTGGCCATAAGAGACTCGCCTATTTCTTAAGAAGGTACGAATAGTTGTCGCGCACGGCCCTGATGGTCAGGCGGACGGCCTCGGGAAGGCCGGTGTTGACGGCATCGACCGAGACGGTGCGGACCGTGCCGGCGACGCGGACCTTAAAGTGATCATCGCCCACGGCCAGGAAGCCCTCGTTCTCGGAGTTCTCCATGTCCTCCTCGCTCCAGAACAGGGTGAGCTTGTCCTTGTAGGGACGACCCTCCTGGTAGGGGCAGAACACGGCGCAGTTGCCGCACTCGTTGCACATGCCGTCGACGTGGACGACCTGATGCTCGGCCAGGCCCGGCACCTTAATGGCAACGTTGGCGCGGTTGGGGCACACGTCGCAGCAGACCTCGCACACCGAGCCGCAGCCCAGGCAGCGGGTCTTGGTGCAATTGCGCTTGTCGCGGCACAGCGACCCCTTGCGCTCGTAGCAGGCGTCCTCGCGACCGACCTGAGCATTCTGGTCGGCGTACTTGTTAAAGTCCACGCCGGCGATGGCGCGGGCGACCTCGGCGGCGTCTGCAATAGCCTCGACCACGGTGGCAGGACCGCGGCGGCAGTCGCCCGCAGCCCAGACGCCCTCGACGCCGGTGGAGGTGGCGGCAAGGCGGCCGCGACGGTCGTGCTCAACGCCCGCGGCATCGTACAGGCTGGCATCGATGCCCTCGCCCACGGCGCAGATCACCGTGGTGGCGGGAAGCTCGACGGTCTCGCCCGTAGCGACGGGGCTACGACGGCCGCTTGCATCCGGCTCGCCAAGCTCCATACGGCGGCATA
>CALBBA010000303.1 GCA_937926755.1 uncultured Collinsella sp. | reverse complement strand
GTGCAGCGCGGGAGCGCTCCGGGGGTTCGAACCCCCCTCTCTCCGCCACTTTAGTGATTCACCGGTGTCATGGTCCGCTCAAACAGTGCATCGACCACGTCGGCTATCTCGGGTCGACGCTCAAGATCGTGGCCCGATTCCCACCATATCGTGAAAAGTCGAATAATACCGCCGGCGACAAACTCAGACGTCGTCTCGAGCGACACGGGGGCCAGGGCATCCTCGGCAAGCACGTTCATCACACGCTCGCGGATGGAGCGAGCAATGCGGTCGCAAATAACGTTGGTCAACATGCCCGACATGCTGCTTGCCAAAATGTTATCCATGAGCCGCTCGTGCGTCAGAATCAAATCCATAGCATCGTCCAAAATCGCGTGCCGAAGCGCGCGCACGTCCTCGGCAGATACCGCGCCGGCCTCATCGGGCTGTTTTTGCGGCAAGCCCGACATGAGCTCATCAATATAAAAGGCAAAGTAATCGTTCTTGTCGCGAAAATGCTTGTAGAACGTCGTGCGGCGAATCATGGCGCGGTCGCACAGCATGGCAACCGTCAGGTCCTCAAAACGATGCTCCTCGAGAAGCTCGGTAAAGGCATCGAACAGGGCGCGGTAGGTTTTCTTAATGCGAAGGTCCACTGGTATCGCCATCCTCAGGGCAAAGACAACACTCGTCAATCTGTCGCATATCTTACACCTGTACCTCGCGCGCTTTGCCCCGGTACCGACCCCGCCGAAAACACAACGCTTACCGGAAAGTTCGGCACGGCAAAACGTTGCGGGTATACTAGTAGCGTTATACCAACGGCAGCTGGCGCATGCCGCCGCGGCCATTCGAAACGGAGACATCATGATTACCGTCATCATCGGCATCGTTGTTGTCATTGTGATTGTCTGCGCCATCGCCGGCATCTACAACAACATGGTCACCAAGCGTAACCGCATCGATAACGCCTGGCAGAACATCGATACGCAGCTGCAGCGCCGCAACGACCTGATCCCCAACCTGGTCGAGACCGTCAAGGGCTACGCCAAGCACGAGCAGGAGACGCTCTCCGCCGTGATCAGCGCGCGTAACACCGCCGTCAAGGCCACCACGCCCGAGGCCAAGATGGAAGCCGACAACGTGCTGACCGGTGCGTTGCGCCAGCTCTTCGCCGTGGCCGAGGCCTATCCCGATCTTAAGGCAAACACCAACTTTACGCAGCTGCAGGCATCGCTCGAGGATACCGAGAACAAGATTAGCTATGCACGCCAGAGCTACAACGATTGCGTGCTCAGCTACAACAACGCCATTCAGACGTTCCCGGCTGTCATCTTTGCCGGCATCTTCCAGTTTAAGGAGCGCCAGGGCTTCGAGGCCGCCGAAGCAGCCCGCCAGGCCCCGACCGTCAAGTTCTAGTAGTTTGACAGCGCATCCTTAATCGGCCAAATGTATAAACCGCTCCGTCGAATGCATACTTCGACGGGGCGGTTTCCTTTTTCGCGAAGGTCCCCCTCTAAGCGCCGTGCATTTTTAGGAGTATTCAACATAACCAAGAGCTTCGGGCGCCACGATAAATGCCAAAGACCGCGAATATCCCTGCAAATCAAACGCTGTCAGCCCATAACCCCGCCCATCATTCGTAGAAAACATCGAGAAATCCCGATTTTTTGCCCGAGGTCGGTATGCAGGGGCCTTCGATTGCAGAATACTCGCAAAAATGCACGTCGCCACCACCCCCCCCACATGGCGCGAACCAAAACAAAAGCGCGGCCTTCCTTTCCGGCGCACTCCGCAGGACGAAAGAACCCCCGCCGCACGTAGTGCGCAGCGGGGGTTCTTTCATGTCCGAGGACGTCCGCGAAGGCTAGCCCTCAGATCCTGCGGTGGGAGACCTAGGCCTCGTTGTACACCGTCTTGAGCTTCAGCAGATGCTGATAGCGGTCCATGGCGGCCCGCTCGTTCTCCTTGAAGAGCTCCTCGGCGCGCTCGGGGAAGGAACGCGTCAGCGAAGCGTAACGGGCCTCGTTCATCAGGAACTCCTGATAACCACCCGCGGGCTCCTTGGAATCGAGCGAGAACTTCTTGCCGGCAGCAGCCTCGGGGTTGAAGCGGAAGAGGTTCCAGTAACCGCACTCGACAGCCTTCTTCATCTCGGCCTGGCAGTTCTGCATGCCACCCTTCTTGATGGAGTGCATCTCGCAGGGGCTGTAGCCGATGATGAGGGACGGGCCGTCGTAGGCCTCGGCCTCGTGGATGGCCTTGAGGGTCTGAGCCGGGTTGGCGCCCATGGCGACCTGCGCCACGTAGACGTAGCCGTAGCTCATGGCGATCTCGGCCAGGGACTTCTTCTTGGTCACCTTACCGGCAGCGGCGAACTGAGCGACCTGGCCCAGGTTCGAGGCCTTGGAGGCCTGACCGCCGGTGTTGGAGTAGACCTCGGTGTCGAAGACGAAGACGTTGACGTTGTGGCCGGAAGCCAGGACGTGGTCCAGGCCACCGAAGCCGATGTCGTAGGCCCAGCCGTCGCCGCCGAAGATCCAGAAGGACTTCTTGGTGAGGTAAGCCTTGTCGGCGAGGATCGCCTTGGAAGCGTCGCAGCCGCACTTCTCGAGCTCGGCAACGTAGGCAGCAGCAGCGGTCTTGGAGGCCTCGGCGTCGTTGACGGAGTCGATCCAAGCCTGACCGGCGGCCTTGAGCTCGTCGGACGGACCGTCAGCGGCGATGATCTCCTGCGTAGCAGCGATCAGCTTCTTCTGAACGGCCTCGTAGCCAACGGCCATGCCCAGACCGTGCTCGGCATTGTCCTCGAACAGGGAGTTGTTCCACGCCGGGCCGTGACCGTCCTTGTCCTTGCAGTAAGGAGCGGTGGCAGCGGGGTTGCCCCAAATGGAGGAGCAGCCGGTGGCGTTGGAAATGAACATGCGGTCGCCGGCGACCTGGGTCACCAGACGTGCATAGGCGGTCTCGGCGCAGCCGGCGCAGGAGCCGGAGAACTCCAGGTAGGGCTGCTTAAACTGGCTGCCCTTGACGTTGGCCGCGATGAGCTCCTTCTTCTCGGAGACGTTCTCGACCATATAGTCCCAAACGGGCTGCTGGTCCATCTCCTGCTCGGTGGGAACCATCTCGAGGGCGCCCTTGGGGCAAACCTTGACGCAGTTGGTGCAACCCATGCAGTCGAGCGGGGACACAGCCATGGTGAACTTCATGCCCTTGGCCTTGGGGCCCATGGCGTCGAGCGTGCGGGTAGCCTCGGGCGCGGCGGCAGCCTCGTCCTCGGTCATCGCGAACGGACGGATGGTGGCATGCGGACACACATAGGCGCACTGGTTGCACTGGATGCACTTGGTCTCGTCCCAGTGGGGAACGACCACGGCGACGCCGCGCTTCTCGTATGCGGAGGCGCCCAGCTCAAACTGGCCGTCGGCGCAATCGACGAAGGCGGAAACAGGCAGGCTGTCGCCGTCCATGCGATCGATGGGCTCGAGCAGGTTCTTGACCTGCTGGGCGATAGCGGACTTGGTCTCCTCGGAGAGCTCGACGGGAGCGGCATCCTCGGCGGTAGCCCAGTCGGCCGGAACCTCGAACTTACGGAAAGCGGTAGCGCCGGCATCGATGGCCTTGTGGTTGGCGTCGACGATAGCCTGGCCCTTCTTCATGTAGGACTTGGTAGCCGCGTCCTTCATGTACTGCAGGGCGTCCTCGGCGGGCAGGACCTTGGCCAGCGCGAAGAAGGCGGACTGGAGCACCGTGTTGGTGCGCTTGCCCATGCCGACCTTAGCGGCCAGGTCGATAGCGTCGATCAGGTAGACGTTGACGTTGTTGTTCGCGATGTAGCGCTTGGCCACGGCGGGCATGTGCTCGGCGAACTCCTCGTCGCTCCACTGGCAGTTGACCAGGAAGGTGCCGCCCGGCTTGACGTCGCGGACCATCTTGAAGCCCTTAACGATGTAGCTGGGGTTGTGGCAGGCGACAAAATCGGCCTTGGTCACGTAGTACGGCGAACGAATCGGGGAATCACCAAAGCGCAGATGCGAGACGGTGACGCCGCCGGTCTTCTTGGAGTCGTACTGGAAGTAGGCCTGGACGTACTTGTCGGTGTGGTCGCCGATGATCTTGATCGAGTTCTTGTTGGCGCCGACGGTACCGTCGCCACCCAGACCCCAGAACTTGCACTCGATGGTGCCAGGGGCTGCGGTGTTGGGCGCATCCTCGGCCTCGGGCAGGCTCAGGTTGGTCAC
>CALBBA010000302.1 GCA_937926755.1 uncultured Collinsella sp. | reverse complement strand
TCTCCTCCACTATATCGGTAAAAGTGGGCACTCCGTCACGAATCAGGTGATTGTGAACGCAGCCCACGGCGAGCAGCGACGGCACGGGCACCTCGCCCGCGGCAGCGCGGTCGCTCAGCACCACGATGTTCACGCCGTCGCAGACCGCGGCCTCGACGTCCTCGGCAAGCTGTTTGAGTGCAGCCTGCAGCGCGCCTTCGCCAGCGTCGCGGCGGTACACGGCACGGAAACGGCGGGTCTTAAAGCCCACACGGTCGATCGCGCAAATGCGGTCGAACTCATCCTCACTCAGCAACGGACGCTCCAGGCGCACGAGCTGGCAGGCCGCACGGGAGTCCTCGAGCAGGTTGCCGTGGTTGCCCAGGTAGAGCGTGGTCGACGTGACCATGTGCTCGCGCAGGGCGTCGATCGGCGGGTTTGTGACCTGGGCGAACAGCTGGTAGAAGTAGTCGTAAAACGAGCGCGTCTTCTTGGACAGGCACGCCAGCGGCGCGTCGATGCCCATCGAGGCGAGCGGCGCCTTACCTTGCTGAGCCATGGGGCGCACAACCTCGTCGATGTCATCCCAGTGGTAGCCGAGCTTGGCCATGCGCACGGCGGTGGGCACAGCGGCGTCCTCGGCGGGCGCGGGCGCCGCGGGCTCATCGAGCGCGTCGACCGTCAGCGTCTCCTCGGCAATCCAGTCGCGATAGGGCTTCTCCTTGGCATAGCGGGCGCGCAGCTCATCGTTGTAGATCACGCGGCCGCGGGCAAAGTCAACCTCGAGCATCTGGCCCGGTCCCAGACAGCCGCTCGTCAGGATGTTCTCGGGGCTCACCTCGATGGTGCCCACCTCGCTCGCCAGCATAAAGCGACCGTCGCGCGTCACATAGTAGCGGGCAGGACGCAAGCCGTTGCGGTCGAGGGCGGCGCCCAGCGTGCGACCGTCGGTAAAGGCGATGGCCGCCGGGCCGTCCCACGGCTCCATGAGCATGGGCTGGTAAGCGTCGTAGGCGCGGCGCTCCTCACTCAGGCTGTCGTTGTGGTCCCACGGCTCAGGCAGCAGCATGGACGCAGCGCGCGTAAGCGGGCGACCGTTCATAACCAAAAACTCGAGCACGTTGTCCAAAATCGCCGAGTCGGAACCCTCGCGGTTGATGATGGGCATCACGCGCTCAAGATCGTGCTGCAGCACGGGGCTGTACAGGTTGGGTTCGCGGGCGCGAATCCAGTTGACGTTGCCCTTGAGGGTGTTGATCTCACCGTTGTGGATGATAAAGCGGTTGGGGTGCGCGCGCTCCCAGCTGGGCGTGGTGTTGGTGGAGTAGCGCGAGTGAACGAGCGCCACGGCCGTCTTGACGGCGGCGTCGTTGAGGTCGATGAAGAAGCGGCGCATCTGCGTGGCCACGAGCATGCCCTTGTACACGATGGTGCGCGAGCTCATGGAGCACACATAGAAGATCTTGTCGCGCAGGGCAAACTCGGCGTCGGCCTTCTTTTCGATGGTGCGGCGGCACACGTACAGGCGACGCTCGAAGGCATCGCCGGCGGGCGTGTCGTCCGGACGGCCCAGGAAGGCCTGCAGGATAGTGGGCATGCAGGCACGGGCCGTCTCGCCCAGGTCGTGCGGGTCGACCGGCACCTCGCGCCAAAAGAGCAGCGGCACGCCGGCCTCGGCGCAACCCTCCTCAAACACGCGACGGGCATCCTCTACGCCCTTTTCGTCCTGCGGGAAGAACAGCATGGCCACGCCATAGTCGCCCTCTGCCGGCAGAATCTGGCCGCACTTTTGAGCCTCTTTGCGGAAAAAGTGATGCGGAACCTGGAACAGGATGCCGGCGCCGTCGCCGGTGTTCTTCTCGAGTCCGGTGCCGCCGCGGTGCTCCAAGTTGACCAGAATGGACAGTGCGTCGTCCAGGATCTGGTGATGGCGCTCGCCGTTGATATCGGCAAGCGCGCCGATGCCACATGCATCGTGGTCGAATTCGGGGCGATAAAGGCCCTGCTGCTGAGCGGAATCTGCCTGCATCGCGATCCTCCCCTAGATATTAGACAGTCAGTTGAATAGGCATACTAGGAGCATCGCCGGCCCGTTGTGTTTCCCACCCGTTTCGAAACAATCGCGTAACGCACACCTTACGAGTGGGCACCGCCGACCTCAAGGGCGGCAACAAGGCGCCCAAGTTCGGCTTGTAAGCTCACCGCTTCAAACATCTCAATCTGTAACAGGAGGAACCGATTTTGGCGCCTAGATGTTACAGATTGAGATTTTCTGCGGGACGGTTTTGGTTTGTCTCGATCTGTAACACCTAGGCCCAATTTCCATCCCTAGTTGTTACAGATCGAGACATTTCGGCAGCCCCCTTTCACCATCCCATTCAAATACAACAATTTTGTTAGTCTTGGTTAACTTTCAAGCTTAAAACGGGTATCCTTTACGGCGTCAAGCAAACGGCACGCACACCGTGCCAGATCAAGGAGGCCCCTATGGCGCACCGAGCAGACCGACAGACAATGCAACTTGTCCTTATCCGTCACGGAGAATCCGAGTGGAACAAACTCAACCTGTTCACCGGCTGGACCGACGTAGAACTCACCGACACGGGCCGCGAAGAGGCGGCGGCAGGCGGCCGCGCCCTCAAAGAAGCCGGTTTCGACTTTGACGTCTGCTACACTTCGCGCCTCAAGCGCGCGATCCACACCCTCAACATCGTGCTCGGCCAAATGGATCGCGAGTGGCTGCCCGTCATCAAATCCTGGAAGCTCAACGAGCGCCACTACGGTGCGTTGCAGGGTCTCAACAAGGCCGATGCCGCCACGGAGCACGGCGACGAACAGGTGCTCATCTGGCGCCGCTCCTTCGATGTCTGCCCGCCGGCACTCGAGCCGGACGACGCGCGCGACCCCCACACCCAGGAGCAATACCGCGACGTCGCGCCCGATCAGCTGCCCTATACCGAGTGCCTCAAGGACACGATAGCCCGCGCCTGGCCTTATTTTGAGGACGAGATTCGCCCCCAGATGCTCGCCGGCAAGCGCGTACTCATCGCCGCACACGGCAACTCCCTGCGCTCACTCGTCATGAAGCTCGAGCACCTCACGCCCGAGGAGATCCTCAAGGTCAACATCCCCACCGGCGTGCCGCTCGTCTACACCTTCGATACCGATTTCAATGTCCTCGACAAGCGCTACATCGGCGACCCGGCGACCATCGCCGCCAAGATCGACGCCGTGGCCAATCAGGGCAAAGCGCACAAGTAGCCCCAACCCAAATCCGACGCGTGGCGCCGCACGACCCAGATGCGACGTCACGCCGCCCATACACAGGAGCGCACCATGCTCAACCATCTCAAACAACGCTTTGGCTCCCGGCGTACCGGTGGTCACGGAGGCCTAGACATTGCGCGGCATATCGGCCCCGGGCTGCTCGTGACCGTCGGCTTTATCGACCCGGGCAACTGGGCCTCCAATATGGCCGCGGGCTCGCAGTTTGGCTACGCGCTGCTGTGGATCGTCACGCTGTCCACGATTATGCTCATCGTGCTGCAGCACAACGCGGCGCACTTGGGCATCGCCACGGGCGCCTGCCTTGCCGAGGCCACGACCCGCTTTCTCCCCCGCATCGCGGGACGCGCGGTGCTCGGCAGCGCCTATCTCGCGACCATCGCCACCGCCATGGCCGAAGTCCTGGGCGGCGCGATTGCCCTTCAAATGCTCTTTGGGCTGCCCGTGCGCGCGGGCTGCGTCATCGTGGCGGCAGTATCGATGGCGATGCTCATGACGAACTCCTACAAGCATGCCGAACGCTGGATCATCGCCTTCGTAGGCGTGGTAGGACTCTCGTTTTTGGCCGAGCTTGCACTAGTCAAGGTCGACTGGCCGCAAGCCGCCGCAAGCTGGATCACGCCCAGTATGCCCACTGGCTCTGCCGCGATTATCGTGAGTGTCCTAGGTGCGGTCGTTATGCCACACAACCTTTTTCTGCACTCCGAGGTCATCCAATCCATGCACTTCGAAGGCCAAGGCGAGCAGGTTATCGAAGAACGTCTGCGCTACGAGCTCTTTGACACGCTCTTTTCGATGGGCGTGGGCTGGGCAATCAACTCGGCAATGGTCATCCTGGCCGCAACGACCTTCTTTGCGCACGGCATGGTCGTAGACGACCTCGCCGTCGCAGCGGCCACGCTCTCCCCCATTCTGGGCCCGGCGAGCTCGACCATCTTTGCGGTAGCGCTGCTGTTCGCGGGACTATCGAGCAGCGTGACAGCGGGCATGGCGGCGGGGACCATCACTGCGGGCATGTTCGACGAGGAATACGATATCCACGACCGACATTCCTCGATCGGGGTGGCGGCCTGTTTCGTCGGCGCAGTGACGGCGTGCCTGGTCGTCCCAAATCCTTTTGAAGGTCTCATCTGGAGTCAGGCACTGTTGTCGCTTCAGCTGCCGATTACGGTCTTTGTGCTCATACGGCTCACCAGTTCACCCCGCGTCATGGGCAAATACGCCAACTCGCGCCCACTCAACGCGCTGCTTGTAGGGATCGGTGCCATCGTGACGATTCTAGATGTCGTGTTGTTGACAGGGATGTAATGGGACGGGGCACCTACCCAGGCAAACGTCTCGATCTGTAACAGGAAGACCCGTTTCGAGCCGTTAGATGTTACAGATCGAGATCATTCCGAGGGACAGCTCCGTTTGTCTCAATCTGTAACAAGTGGACCCAATTTCCACCGTTAGATGTTACAGATTGAGACAAAAGGTCGGCCGGACTCACAACAGACAGGATCGGCCAACAGCAACCGTGATCCCTTGGGGGCGGAGGAAAAGGGTCCCGGCCGGGATATCCGACCGGGACCCTTGGACAGAGCTATGTGTTGCCGTGAGCCGCGTGCCGACGAGCTACTCCTCGACGAGCTCAAACTGATCGGGACCGACGCCGCAGACCGGGCACACGTAGTCCTCGGGCAGCTCGGGCGTGTCGACCTCAACCTCGTAGCCACAAACGATGCACACGAACTTATACGTCTTCTTCTCCTCAGCCATGATGTTCTCCTCTCGAACGCGACTGGTGATGTACTTCATCTATTAGTATAGATTCTCAATAATATAATGCAAGTATTTTTAAAACATTTCTAGCCTTGATACGAGGACGCCTTCGGAGGCGTCTTGCCCTTCAGGACCTTATGGTAGTAATCGTAGGTGAGCGGCGTCTCGTCGCTCAGGCGCTCGGCATCCTCGACCTCGCCGATAAACAGTAGATGCGTGCCCACATCCACAGTGTCGATCAAACGGCAGCTAAACAGGGCCGTCGCGTGCTCGGGCACATAGGGCATGCCCAGAGCCGTCTCGCGGGTCTCGTATTTGGCAAACTTGTCATAATCGCTGCTGGTGCGGAACCCAAAGTTGCCGATGTAGAGCATGTCGGCGGTCTGATCGATCACGGTCAGCACGAACGCTTTGGCCGATGCGATGACGCTCGAGGTGACGTTGTCCTTGTTCACGGCAACCGAAATGCGCGGCGGCATGGACGTCACCTGCACCGCTGTGTTGATGACGCAGCCGGCGCGCAGCCCGTCTGCCGCGGCGCTCACCACGTACAGGCCGCTCGGCATGGTAAAGAACGCAGTTTTGTCCATAACGATCACTCCCCTAACCCGGGTTGGTACCTTATGGATGTATGTACCCACAAAAAAGGCAGCGCCCATAACGGACGCTGCCTTTGAAACATATGTGTCAGAACAGTAAGAAAGATGAGACACCCGCAGTTGCGGTGAAATAGGGACTGAATAGCCCCCTCAAACAGGCAAACCAGTCCGTATTCCACCGCAACTTATGAAGGACGGTCAGCGGTTGCGTTCCTTGAGGGCGCGGTCGATCTCGCGTTGGACATCACGCTTGGCCATGTCCTCGCGCTTGTCGTAGAGCTTCTTGCCGCGACCCAGGCCCAGCAGCAGTTTTACGCGACCGTCGGTATTAAAGTAGAGCTCCAACGGAACCAGCGCATAACCACGGTTGCGAAGTTTGCCGTCAAGAAAGTCGATCTCCTTGCGGTGCAGCAGCAGACGGCGCCGACGGTCGGGATCGCGATTCCACACGCCACCATGGCTATAAGGGTGGATATGCAGGCCGACGAGCCAGCACTCCCCACCACGAATCAGTGCGAAGGTATCGGTAATCTGGCACGCGCGCTCGCGAATCGACTTGACCTCGGTACCGCTCAGCTCAATACCACACTCAAACGTCTCATCGATAAAGTACTCGTGATGTGCCGAGCGATTCTTGGAAATGAGCTTGCGCTCGCGCTTACTGGGCATCGCCGGCCTCCTTGGCGCCATCGGCGTTTGAGCCCGCAGCCTCGCGCTTTGCCCTGCGCTCGGCATTAAGCTCGGCATCGCTCTCGCGCACCAGCTTGATAATCGCCGCGCATGCCTCCTCGCCCACCAGGTCGCGGGCACGGACCGTCAGACGCGTAGCCTCCTGCTTGTCGCCGTCGCTTGCAGCATCGGTCGCGCACATGATCAGGCAGATGGCGATCTCGGCCGAAGGCGAGGTCGGCACGCCCTGCAGGGCGAGCTCACCCATCACATGGTCGTCACTCTCGTCCGCGGCATCCGGATAGGTGGTATGGATCTTGTTGAGCAGGCGCGTCGTATGCGCATCATTGGGCGCCAGGCGCAGCGCCAGACGTGCGCAGCCCACGGCAGCCGAAATGTTCTCGGTCTCGGGCTCCAAGAAGTACTGACCCAAGTTGGTGTAGGCGCGTGCGGCGCACTTACCGTCGCTCGCGCGCTCCAGCACCGAGAACGAGAGCGATGCCCATTCTTGCTTGTCCTCGAGTGCGCGGAACAGCTCGGCCAAGTCCAAGCGATAGTTGCAGTTCATGGGATCCCAACGCACGGCCTGCATCAGGGCATTCCGAGCACTCACATAATCCTGCTGGCGAATGTAGGCAAACGCCATGTCGGAGTACAGGCGGTCAAAGGGAACCTCGACCTGCACCAGCTCGCGCGGATCCTTCTCCACGCGGCGATAGGCCAGGCGCTCAAACTTGCTGTCGAAGCTAAAGTACTGGCGCTTCTCCTCCGTCTTGCACTCAGCGTCGACATACTCCTCGGCGAGCTCCACCAGACGCTCAAGCAGCGGCGTCGCCGTAGCCAGGTCGCCCTGCGCCAGATAGTTCTCGGCATACGTGATGTCTTCCAAGCTGATAGGCAGGTCCATGACAACTCCTCGGTCCGGGCGGCAGACTCAACGCGCGCCTTAAATATCGGTCAATACACAAAACCCGGGTCTCTTACGAGGCCCGGGCGTTCAATTTTGGTAGCCCGTACCAGATTCGAACTGGTGATCTCCGCCTTGAGAGGGCGGCGTCCTAAACCGCTAGACGAACGGGCCATATGTAGCAAATGCAATGGCTGGGATGGAGGGAGTCGAACCCCCATTGACGGAACCAGAATCCGCTGTCCTGCCATTAGACGACATCCCAATGACTGCATCGCTGCGCTCGGCTGTGCCTTTGCGCAAGAAAGAAATATACGGGAAGTCCGGCCGTGACGCAAGCCCAAATTTTGACTTTTTTGAAATTCAGTCAAATACGGCCAACACGTGAAGGACCTGTGAAGTCGACCGCTGCACACGAAGGGCAAAACGCCGCGAGCGGTAGCCGTCAACCGTTGGCAGATTCTACCGCGAAAACGATAGCACCAGGCAACACAATCGAAGTATCAATGATCACGTAGATATCGAGGCGCCATGGACGAAGAGCTTGATTACCTATGGGAGACCCTGGGCCTCGAGATCACTGCTGACCTTTGGCCCGAACGGGACAAAATCCATCCCACTCTGCGCCCCGCCATCACGGTGATGCAGGCAAAATACCGCCGTGCATCCTTTTTGATCATGCGGATGTCATGGCACGCGGGACTCCCCGACCTTAAGCGAATCCAGGCAAGCCTCGTCGAGCTGTCCGGTATGCCGACCGTCATATCCGAGGCGCACCTGGAGCAGCGCCAGCGCGAGCGACTGCAACAGCAGCGGATCCCCTTTATCTGCCCCGGCGTTCAGGCATATCTGCCCTTTATGGACGAGGAGTACTGGAGCGGCAAGCCCAACAAGCACGTAAAGGTCTACGGTCCGCACGAATGGGCACAGCTCGAGGATTGAGCCGAGCGAGCCCGCCGATGGAAAACACGTCCCACCCTGAGCACTCAAAACGGGTCGCGCTTTCCGCAGCCGCTACAGCAATGCCTCGGCCCAAGCCGATTCCTTAAAGCCAGGAATCGCAAAGTCGTCGCCCACCAACAGCGGACGCTTGACCAGCATGCCGTCGGTTGCCAGCAGCTCGTAGCACTCCCGATCCGTCATGCCCGCATCCAGACGCGCCTTCAGGCCCAGCTCTCGATATTTCATGCCCGACGAATTAAAGAAGCGCCGCACCGGCAGCCCCGAACGAGCAATCCAGGTCGCAAGCTCATCAGCCGTGGGATTGTCCAAAACGATATCGCGGTCGATATACTCTACCCCGTGTTCGTCCAGCCATGCCTTGGCCTTCTTACAGGTCGAGCACTTGGGATATTCAACAAACAGTACGGTCATGGGAATCCTCCGAATATAGATCGGCCAACGCAGGCACACGCCATACGAGGCGCCTTCGCATGATGGGCCAATTGTAGCCCACGGGTCACACACTAAACGAACCGTACCCCGAATCCGCGTTTGATGAACGGCAGCAGCTCCATTGCCTCGGGCGTGATATGACCCGCAACGTTCATGCGCTCGTCACCGGGAAGATCGACCCGCGCAATCTCAAGCTCGCCTTCGTAGCGCCCATAGCCGCTATTGCTCACAGCGATCGACCCCATCTTTCGCGACAGGCCGGCACCGGCATCCATCGGCACGGAATCCGGTTTAAGCGTCGTGCGCGACTCCTGAGACCTAAAGATGAGGGTGCTCGAATCGGGCCGGTCGTGATGAATCTGCCCACGTACATAGGCATAACCAGACTCAAGCTCGCATTGCAGGTCCACGTATCCGGCGGAAACTTGAGCAAACTGCGCCCAGCCCGCATCGGAAAGATCGGGGTCGCCGACCAACACAATGTCGCAATCGGCGCCATGTGCGAGCTCAAGCATGTTGAGGGCAACCTTTGACGCGCGACCGCGCTGTGCCTCGACCGTCGGCAGCCCCTCGAATACCGGCCCGCGAACGTTGGCATCACCCGGCACAAAAGCCATGATTTCGAATCCAAGCGCCGCAAGACGAAGATTCACCCGAGCAATGTCCTCCAGAGCTAAACCGGTATAAGGCTTGGGGTAAAAATTGTGGCAGGCAGCAAAACGAGTCACATCGGCACCGGCCTCACGCCACGATGCGATTTCATCAGAACTCACCGTCGATGCATTGACCACAATGCGAAATACACCGGACAGCTCCGCGACCCGCTGGGCGCTAAAGCCATAGTCCAAACGAAGGTATTCCAACCCCAGATCGCGCAGATCCTCGATGCGCTCAAGCCCGAGCAAATCGCACGTGCGCGGCCCCACATCGGCGATGAGCGCAATGCCGCGGGCGGAGAGCAGCGACAGCACATGACGGACCTTATCGGCATACGCCGCTCCCCCATCCTCGGGAATATGCAGTGAGGTAAACGCATAGCGCGCACCCGCCGCGGCACCGTGCTCAATCGTCCGCTCAATATCCTGCAAAGGGCTGGAAAGATAAATCGAAATACCCGTTTTCACGCTACAACGCTCCTTTAAAAAAGGCCGGCGGAGCAGTTAGCCCCGCCGGCACAACCATAGCATCAAGAAATCTGCCGCGCGCCGCGAACCCCGAGCAACACGGCTCGCGATATCAAACTATTCGCCAAAGAACTCGTTGATCTTCTGCTCGTCGACGCCAAAGAACCATGTCAGGACAAAGCCGGCGGCATAGGCAAGCAGCATAGCGGCAACGTAGCCGAGCTGCTGGCCAGGAACGACGATCAGCAGGCCAAACAGACCGGAAACGCCCTGAGAAACCGTGCCGATGTGAAGCAGCGCCGCGAGCGCGCCGCCAAATCCGGCACCCAGGCAGGCCGTCACAAACGGACGAACGAGCGGCAGCGTAACGGCATACATCAGAGGCTCGCCCACACCGAGGATTCCAACGGGAATGGACTCTGCGACGTACTTCTTGAGCTTGGCGTTCTTGGTCTTAAAGTACAGCGCCAGACCGGCACCGACCTGACCGCCGCCAGCCATCATAAGGATGGGGAGCAGGTAATTGATGCCCTTGGTAGCGCCGTCGGGATCGTTGAGCATAGCGTGGATCGGCGTGAGCGCCTGATGCAGGCCGACGGAAACCAGCGGCAAGAAGCCTGCCGACAGGATATAGCCGCCCAGGACGCCCAGCTTCTCGAAGATAAAGGTCAAAACGCTAAAGATGGCAGTCGTCAGCCATGCGCCAACCGGCTGGATGACGAGCATCAGAGCAAAGGCGCCGATGATGAGCACCAGCAGCGGGGACAAGAATGTGTCGAGTGCGTTGGGCATAACCTTGCGAATCTGACGCTCCATCCAGGCAAAAAATGCGCCAGCGATAAGAGCCGCGATCATGCCGCCCGCTGCGGGGTTGTACTGCGCATTGGTAAGCGGCAGCAGAATGGCAGTGGCAGGATCGGCCGCGCCAGGCGCAAGCAGGGGCATGGCACTGTTGGCGATACACATCATGCCGGCGATGCCGCCCAGCGCAGCGGAGCCACCAAACTCACGTGCCGCGTTATAGCCCACCAAGATGGGCAGATAGGCAAACAGGGCCCAGCCCATGGAACGAATGCCCTGGTACCACCACTCGCCCGCAAGCGCGCCTGCCGTCGAGACGTTAATGACGTTGCAGATACCGTTGATGAGGCCAGCCGCAATGATGCCGGGAAGCAGGGCGACGAAGACATTGGAAATCTTCTTGAGGAAGGCCTGAACCGGCTTGGACTCGTACTTAGCCTTCTGCGCGGCCTTGTTTGTGGCCGCAGCGTCGACCACGCTCTCGTCAGCAACACCTTTCGCAAGGCCGGTGAGCTTGGAGAACTCCTCGAGCACCTTATTCACCTTGCCCGGCCCCAGCACGATCTGCATCGTGTCGTCCTCGACCAGGCCCATCACGCCGTCGAGTGCCTTAATGCCCTCCGTGTCGACGTTGCCCGTGTCTTTGACGGTCACGCGCAGGCGCGTCATGCACGCCGCGTTTGCCAGCACGTTGTCTTTACCGCCCAAAAGGTCCAGCAGCTTTTGAGCCAGCTCTTTGTTCGTCATAACTCCTCCTTGTATTGGGTATCTCGTTTGGATGTCGTATCAGATCACGCCGCGCACCTATTGGGCATCGGCATTGCTCTTCTCATGGCCACTCACCGCAGCACGGACATGGCCTCGCGCTCGCTCAAGAGCTACCGCAGCCTGCTCGGCATCGCAGTCCAGCAGTACCGAGACAATAGCGGTTTTTACGTGGCCGCCGGCATCTGCAAGCGCCTGAATAGCGCACTCGCGCGTGCAGCCGGTCGCCTCCATCACGATGTTCTGGCCGCGCACCACCAACTTCTCGTTCGTCTGCTGCACATCGACCATCAGGTTTTGGTATACCTTGCCGATCTTGACCATGGCACCGGTCGAAATCATGTTGAGAATGAGCTTTTGAACCGTTCCCGCCTTGAGCCTCGTTGAGCCGGTCAGCACCTCGGGACCGGGCACGGGTTCAATGGCAAGATCTGCGCTCTCCCCGATCTTCGACCCTTGGTTGCAGGCAATTGCAATGGTCTTGCACCCAGTTGCCTTGGCGTACACAAGGCCGCCCACCACATAGGGAGTACGGCCGCTTGCCGCCAGGCCAACGACAAGATCCTTGTCCGAGAGCCCACGCTCCCGCAGGTCGCTCGCGCCAAGTTCCTCGCTGTCTTCGGCACCTTCGACAGCCTTGATAAACGCCGTCTCGCCTCCGGCAATGAGCCCGACAATCAGATCGGGTGACACGCCAAACGTGGGCGGACACTCCGAAGCGTCGAGTACGCCCAGACGACCGCTGGTGCCTGCGCCCATGTAAAAGACGCGCCCGCCGCGCTCGAGTGCCTCAGCAGCCCAGTCGATTGCTGTGGCAACCTGGGGCAACACCTTCGTGACCGACTGGACGGCACGAAGATCCTCATCATTCATCGTCGTGACGATTTGCAGCGATGTCATCGTATCGAGGTCCATTGAACTTTGATTACGCTGTTCGGTCGTGAATTTTGTTAAATCGAGCATTTCATTCACCTCATCTTTCCTGTTTCTCGATGTAGTTTTGCTTAATGACATGCGTCGCCCGTTCGTAGTCGCTGGCAACGTAAGCAGCGTACAGGGCATCGACAACCATAAGCTGGGCCATACGCGAAGCCATGGCACCGCTGCGGACCAAGGGTTCACTCGCAGCGACGCCAAGCACGGCATCGGCCATGGTGGCAAGCTTGGATGATCCATCTACTTTGGTAACGGCTACAACGGGACAGTTGTGACGTTGGGCCTCGGCGGTGCAGTCCAGCACCTCTTGCGTCAAGCCCGAGTAGCTAAAGGCGATTGCCATATCGCCCTCATGCATGTTCTTGGCACATAAGAGCTGATCATGCCAGTCGTCGTACAGATGGCACTCTTTGTCGACACGCATGAGCTTTTGCGCCAGATCGTGCGCGACCAAACGAGAGGCACCGATACCGAACAGATTGACCGCGCGTGCCCGCTTAAGATAGGCCGCACATCGCTCCAAGACGGTGTAATCGAGCGTTCGCGCCGTCGCTTCGATCGTGCGCACGTTGCTTTTCATCACCTTCCCCACGATACGTTCGACGCTGTCATCCATGGAGATGTCCTCGAGGGCAACGTCTTTCTTGTCACCCAAGAGCGCCAGCTCGGCAATCAGTTCGCGCTGGAACTCCTTGTAGCCCGCAAAACCCAAGCGCTTGCAAAAGCGCAAAATGCTCGAGGGCGAGGAGAACGTGGCATCGGCAAGACCGCGGACGGACAGCCCGACCACCTCGTGCGGATGAGCGCTCACATATGCGATGACATTGCGTTCCGCCGGGCTCGCGCTGAGCTCACGCTCGCGAAGCCGCAAAAGCAATCCGTTTGCCATCTCAAACACCTCCGTTGAGAAGAATTAAAGACCAACGAACGATTCGTACCGGATACAAACAGCTTTTACGGTACATTGTGCCGCATCGTGGCGCACAAAGGGCGAGCGTTCTACCGCTCGCCCCTCAAATCCGACCGCTCGGAAATACGCGCGACACAAAATATTTCAACGAGGTCGCATTATCGGTAACAGGGCTGTTACCGATACCGCCTCGCGTGGGCGCCAATCGGACGTGCCGCAAACCTCTACCCCGCCTCGCGCATCCAGCGATCGAACGTCCCCACGCACACGCCCAGGCACTTTGCTGCCTGGCTGCGGGTAATATCGCCTGCCTCATAGCTATCGCGCACCAGCTCAAACTGAGGAGGGCACGGCTTGCGAGGTCGACCGAAACGGACCCCTCGCGCCCGCGCCGCTGCAATCCCCTCCGCCTGGCGCCGATGAATATTCTCGCGCTCCACCTGCACCACGTAGCTCAGCAGTTGTAGCACAATATCGGCAATCAGGGTATTGGTCACATCCGGCGCGCCGCTGGCCCTGGCGCGCGTGTCAAGCAATGGCATGTCCAACACCACAATGGCAACCCCGAGCTCCTTGGTAATGCGTCGCCATTCCTCAAGAATCTCGGAGTAATTACGACCAAGTCGGTCGATAGAAAGCACCACCAGCACGTCCCCGTCTCCCAGGACGTGCAGCAGCTCGCGATAACGCGGTCGATCGAAGTCCTTGCCGCTCGCATGGTCGGCATAAATATTCGCCGAGCCCACGCCATAGGCGCCCAGCGCATCCAGCTGCCGATTTAGATTCTGATCGCGCGAACTCACCCGCGCATAACCATACACCGTCGCCATCTCATCCCCGCTTTCTTGTAAACCTGCCAAAAAGGGACAGGTTTATTTTGGTAGGTTTTACCTCTCGAATAGCAGGTAAGCGGGCGGCCGAGCAGACGGCAAGGTAGCCATGATCCAAATGCGGAGGGCGGCCCCGAAAGACCGCCCTCCGCTCTCCCGCCATGAGTCGAGATTTGGCTAATGGATAAGCTTAAAGTCCAAGTGCCCACGCGTGGTATTGACGCGCGAGACCTCGATAATCACGCGCTGGCCCAGTTCATAGCGAGTCCCCGTGTCGGCGCCCGTCAGCGTAAGCGCATCCTCGTCGAACTCGAACCACTCGTTGCCCAGACTCTTGATCGAAACCAAGCCTTCGACCTGCGTCAGGTCCAAGCGCACAAAGAGGCCCATGCTGCTGACCCATGAGACCGTTCCGGCATAGCGCTCGCCCAGGCGATCCTCATAGTACTGGGCAATCTTGATCTTTTGCGTCGCATGGCTGGCGGCATCTGCCGCGCGCTCGGCATCGCTGCATGCGCGGCAGATCTGCGGCAGAATGCGCGGCAGCGACTCGCGCCCCTTGCCGATCAGCCGCGGCGTACGGACCAGGGCGTCCTTGCCGCCGAGCTGCTCATAGGCCAACTGCAGTTTGAGCACGCGGTGCACCACCAGATCGGGGTAGCGACGGATGGGACTCGTAAAGTGGCAGTAGCACGGCGCGGCGAGCGCAAAGTGGCCCTCGTTGCGCGGCTTGTACAGCGCGCGCTGCATGCTGCGCAGAAGCAGCGTGTTGACGAGCGGTGCGTTGGCCGTACCGGCGGCAGCATCAACTGCAGCCTGCAGCTCATCGGGACTCCCCAGGGCAATACCGGCAGCACGGCGATCGTCGATGATGCCCAGCTGCGCCAGCGCAACGGCGGCACCGTGCAGGCTATCGGGGCTCGGATCCTCATGCACGCGATAGCAGGCCTCGATATCACGGTCTGCCAGCCACTCTGCAACGCACTCGTTGGCGAGCAGCATGGCTTCCTCGATAAGCGACGTGGCACACGAACGCTCACGCGCCACAATCTGCACGGGTACTCCGTCCTCGTCCAATAGAGCGCGAATCTCGGCCGTGTCAAAATCGACTGAGCCGCGGACGCGACGAATACGACGGCGAAGTTCGGCGAGTTCGTTGGCGGCGACAAGGAAATTGCCGAGGTCGACGTTGCAGCCGCGGGCGGCCTTCTCGCACGCAAGACCGCGCTCAAGCGCCTCCTCGCGCGAGGCCTCAGCAGCCGCAACATCCTCGGCCGCACCCTCCAGCACCCCATACTCCACCGCGCCGGCACGCACCAGCAGCGCCTCGGCGCCGTCATAGTCCATACGCACACGCGAGCGAATCACGCTGGGGTACGGATCGTAATGCCGCACGCGACCCTGCGCATCGAGCTCAATGTCAACGGTAAACGCTAGACGGTCCTCGTCAGGGCGAAGCGAACACAGGTCACAGGACAGGCGTTCGGGCAGCATGGGAAGCACGCGATCGGCCAGATACACCGATGTCGTACGATGGCGAGCCTCAAGATCGATATGCCCGTCCCAAGCCACATAGTGAGAAACGTCAGCGATATGCACACCCAGCTTGTAGCCACCCTCGGGCGTGCGCTCAAGCGAAATGGCATCGTCAAAGTCGCGCGCGTCGACCGGGTCGATCGTGATGACAAAGCGGTCGCGCAGATCGCGGCGGAGCGGGTCCTTAAGCGCCGCGGACACATCGAGCGAAAGTCCCTCGGCCTCGTCCAGCGCGGCCTCGGGATAGCTATCGGTATAGCCGTAACGCGCCATCACGTATTGAACGCCCAAATCGGGCGCGTCATCTCCGCCAATGCGGCGTTCGATCGTCACGGTGCCCGATTCCAGGCGCGTCGGGTAGGTCAAAATGCGCGCGACAACGGCATCACCCGGGTGGACGCCCAGACGATCCGCCGAGGTATCCTCGGGCAGAATGAAGAAGTCGGCCTTCAGGCGCGAATCGAGCGGCTCGATCACACCGAGCGGACCAGCGGTCTGGTACGTACCCACCACGCTTATGGCTGCGCGCTCAACCACGCCTTCGATCACGGCGCGCCGCTCACCGTGCGGGCTGTTCTTAATGCTCACGGCAACGGTATCGCCATCCATGATCTCGCGCTTACCGCGGCCCATGACCTTGTAGTCGCCGTTTTCGGTTACAACGTAGGCGCTATGCTCATGGAGCTGCACGCGCCCGGTCAGGCTCGGACGGCGTTCGCTGCGCACCGGCCCGCGCTTATTGCGAGCTCCACGCTTATGCTTGTTATTGCGCCCCATGGCGCCTCCTAACTATCGATTGCGAACTCCAAAGAGTCTACCCAAATGATCCGTTTTCCTGCCGTCCCCTAGGGATCAAAAAACGGGCCGCCCCGCAAGAGACGACCCGTTGGAAGGGATGAATTCCAGGCATGCCTACACGCGCAGGTAGCGGCGCATGGCGATGGCAGAACCAAAGAGACCGATAATCACGCCGACCAGAATCAGCGCAGCATAGGTCACCAGGTAGTACTGCATCGGCAGGGCAAACGACATCCAGCCGATGCTCTCCTGCAAACGCGGAATCATCAGATTGCGCAGCAGCTCCAGAACGCCGATGGAAAGCAGCGAGCCCAAAATGGCCTGCAGTACGCCCTCGGTGATAAACGGGCCGCGAATGAAGCCGTTGCTGGCGCCGACCAGACGCATAATCGCAATCTCACGACGACGCGCCGTGATGGACAGGCGAATCGTGTTGTTGATGAAGATGAATGCGATAAAGGTCAGAAGGCCAACGAGCACCACGGCGGCGATGCGGATGTAGTTGGTCACCTGGAACAGGCGGCTCACTTCCTCCTGGCCGTACAGCACGCTCGCGTTGACGTCGCCGTCATCCGCGATCTTCTGGAAGTCGGCGTTCTTCTTGAGCTTCTGGGCCGTGCTCTCGACCTTGGACGGATCGTCCATCTCAATTGCAAACGAAGCCGGCAGCGGGTTCTGGCCATCGAGCGCGCTCATGGTGGCGTCGGCGTTGCCCGACATCTTGCTCGTATACTCGGCCAGCGCGTCGTCCTTGTCCTTATAGGTCACGGACTTGACGTTATTCCACGTCTTAAGCTCGGCCTCAAAAGCCTGAACATCGGCCTGATCGGCGTCATCGCTAATGAACGCGTTGATGACAACCTGATCCTCGACGGTGCCGATCACGGAGTTCAGCATCGCGGAGCCCATGATGAACAGGCCGATGATAAACAGCGAAAGGAAGATCGTGATGACGGCGCCGAGCGAGGTAGTCCAGTTACGGAAGAAGTGACTGATTGCCTCTTTGAAGGAGTAGCCCACGTTAGTTGGTGCCATAGTTGCCGTAACCTCCCCTCTCCTGGTCGCGGATAACGTGGCCGCCCTCGAGGGCGATCACGCGACGGTGCATGCTATCGACCATCTCGCGGTCGTGCGTGGCGACGATCACGGTGGTGCCGGTGCGGTTAATACGCTCGAGCAGCTTCATGATGCCCAGTGAGATCGCCGGGTCGAGGTTACCCGTGGGCTCGTCGCAGATCAGCAGCGGCGGACGGTTGACCATAGCGCGGGCGACGGCAACGCGCTGCTGCTCGCCACCGGAAAGCTGGTCGGGCAGCGAGTCCATCTGATCGGCCAGACCGACCAGACGCAGCACCTCGGGCACCTGGCTGCGAATGACGCCCTTGGGCTTGCCGATGCACTGCAGGGCAAACGCCACGTTTTCGTAGGCGGTCTTTTGCGGCAGAAGCTTAAAGTCCTGGAACACGGCGCCAATCTGGCGGCGCAGGAACGGAACCTTGCGGTTCTTGATCTTCATGAGGTCCTGACCGGCAACCAGGATGCGGCCGCTCGTCGGCTTGACGTCGCGGTTGAGCGTCGACAGCAGCGTGGTCTTACCCGAGCCGGAATGACCGACCAGGAAGACGAACTCGCCCGGATAGATCTCGATGTTGATGTCGTCGAGTGCAGGCTTGTTGGGCTGTGCCGGATAGATCTTGGTGACATGCTCCATAAGGATGACGGGCTCGACACCGGCCTGCTTGGCCATCTTCTTGCGGCTGGCCTGCGGATCGATGGGCGCAAACACCGACGTAAAATCGGGGTTGTTGAGCGCGTTATCGAGGCTTGCGACCTCGGCTGCCTGATCGCTCTCGACCACCGGGGCAGCAGGCTGCGTGGGATCGGGAATAGCGGCAAAGAGGCCAGACTGCGCAGGCTGAGGAGCCGGTGTCGCAGGAGCCATGGGGTCGGGAATGCCGGCCATGCTAGGCTGCGGCGCGGCGGCGCCAGCCTGAGGCTGCTCCACGCGAGCGGTCACGGCCTGAACGGGCTCAAAACCCGCCGTGCCGGGAAGCGCAACATCGCTGGTGGGATTGTAGGCAAAGGGATCGGATGCCGGCTGTGCCTGATCTGCCGGCTGAGCGGGGGCCTGAGCAACAGGCTGGCCCTCTGAATCCGGAGTGGCGAAACGGCTGCCCTGGACGCCTGTCTGCGTCTTGGGGGCATCATCGCCCGCACCGGAGGTACGGAAGTGGTTACCCACTGGTGCTCCTTATCGTCGTGCGTTTAAACTACATGAGCGCTTTGTATTTTAGCAGCATTAGCTTTGCTGCACATAAGAAGCATGGCGTGCTTAGGGATCCCGTCGGCCGGGCACAGGGTTACTCTCCAAATCGTCCTCGGACATGTCGGAGTCCCCGCTGCGCGCTTCGCGCGGCAGGGGCTCCTCCGTCCTGCGGAAAGATTTGGAGAGTAACCCTGTGCCCGGCCTGCGGTAACTAAGGGGTCGCCGCGTTTCTATTAGGTGCAGCAAATGCATGCTTGGGAGGGTCTGAATTGCACTTTGTTGGGATGGGCCCTTATCCCAATAGAAATCCTGCTTGATACGGCCTCTTTAGAAGTTGCGGTGAAATAGGGACTGTTTTAGCAGTTAAAAGCCCTAATCAGTCCTTATTTCACCGCAACTGAAACAGGGGCGCTCTCCAAGAGAGCGCCCCTGCCGGGTTTCCATAGTACTGGCCGAAGCAGCTTTATAGTTCTGGCGAAGCAGTCCTTGAGATCCGTCTTGCCTTATGCCAAGAACTCCTTGGTGGTTGCCACGATGTTGGCGGCGTCCAGGCCATACTTGTGCAGGAGCTCGGCGCCCGGGCCGGACTCGCCGAAGGTGTCGTTGACGCCGATCTTCTTGAGTGGCGTCGGGCACTGCTCGCACAGGACATCGGCAACGGCGCTGCCCAGGCCACCGATCACAGAGTGCTCCTCGACGGTCACGACGTGGCCGGTCTTGGTGGCGCTCTTGACGATCAGGTCGGCATCGATGGGCTTGATGGTGTGCATGTTGATGACCTCGGCGTCGATGCCCTCGGCAGCGAGCTGCTCGGCGGCCTCGAGAGCCTCGCCGACCATCAGGCCGCAGGCGATGATGGTCACATCGGCGCCCTCGCGCATGATAATGCCCTTACCCAACTCGAACTTATAGGTCTCGGGGTCGTTGATAACCGGCGAGGCCAAACGGGCAAAGCGCATGTACACCGGACCGTCGCACTCGTAGGCGGCGCGCGTCACGGCACGGGCCTCGACGTCGTCGGCAGGAACGATCACAGTCATGCCGGGGATGACGCGCATCAGGGCGATATCCTCGCAGCACTGGTGCGTGGCACCATCCTCGCCCACCGAGATACCGGCGTGCGTGGCACCGATCTTAACGTTGAGGTGCGGGTAGCCGATGGAGTTACGAACCTGCTCAAAGGCGCGACCGGCAGCGAACATGGCAAAGGTACTCGCGAAGGCAACACGACCGGTGGTCGCGATACCGGCGGCGACGCCCATCAGGTTGCTCTCGGCAATGCCCACATCGAAGAAGCGGTCGGGGCAGGCCGCCTTGAACTTACCGGTCTGCGTGGCGGCGGCCAGGTCGGCGTCGAGGACCACAAAGTCATCGTGCTCGTTGGCGAGCTCGACGAGGGCCTCGCCGTAGCTTACGCGCGTGGCGATTTTCTTGACGTCTGCCATCCTAGAGCTCCTCTCCGGCGGCCGTGAGCTCTGCCATGGCCTGCTC
Organism: uncultured Collinsella sp.; assembly: GCA_937926755.1. GTDB lineage: Bacteria > Actinomycetota > Coriobacteriia > Coriobacteriales > Coriobacteriaceae > Collinsella. Next base: position 41 of record CALBBA010000302.1, on the reverse strand, counting down.
AAACTGTTCATCGTTGGGCGCCTTGCCATGCCAGCCAACCT
>CALBBA010000301.1 GCA_937926755.1 uncultured Collinsella sp. | reverse complement strand
GGGGGGGGGGGGGGCCGGGGGGGGGGGGGGGGGGGGGGGGGGGCGGCCCGCGAGCCCCCGGCCGTCCCTGCCGATGTCGCGCTTGAGCGACTTGCGCGCCGAGTCGTCGAGTGCCGGCGACTCGATGTGCGAGAGCGTGCCCGATTTGACCTCGTCGTCGAGCATGGATGCCGCCGCCTGCACGATTGCTGGCGTGCCCATCACGAGCGCACACTTGCTGAAGCCGCCGTCGAGCATCCGCCGCTTGAGTGCGTCCGCCCCAGACTTGCCGTCGATGCAGACGCACGCTATCTCGGCTCGGTTGCGCAGGAGCATGTCCGAGATCGCGACCGTTCCGCCCGACGCGCCCATCACGTCGTAAAGCTCGACGTATGACGGGCCGTCCCTGTCGGCGAGCGCCCACGAGACGGCGGCGCGGGAGCCGTCCGCGGAGAACTTCACGCCGAAGGCGAGCTTTCCGACGGTGGGCGCTGAGTCGCGCCGGCACCCGTCCCACTTCTTGGCGGACAGCGCGTAGAGGAGCTTTCCTCCCGTCTTCGCCCACCACCCGAGGCGCTCGCGAGCGAACACGTCCGGCTGCATCTGCTCGGACTCGCCCTTGACGGCCTCGTAGTTGAGCACGGTGCCCATGGACGGGTTGTACTCGTACCAGCGGGACTCGTCGTGGACGTCGCCTATCTCGTCCGCGCCCCACTCTATCCACGCCATCTCGGACTTGCCGTCGTGCACGTCGTCGTGGAGCTCGCGGAACACCGTGCCAACGTTGTCGGGGCCTGGCGGCGTGCCGAGGTAGATGGTCTGCGGGTTGTGCATCGCGCTCGCCGAGATTGCAGGCAGGGACGCCGCCTGCTGCGTGTCCGTGAGCTCCTGCGCCTCGTCGTAGATGAGCACGTCGTAGGTCTTGCCTCGCGCCAGCGAGTTGGTGCGGGTGGTGAAGCGGATGAGGCCGCCGTTCTTGAGGCTGATGGCCTGCTGGCCGTTGGTCTTGCGCACGGCGAGCAGGAGGTCGTGCAGCTCGGTCTCGTCCTCGTCCTCGAATGGCTGGGACAGCTCCTTGAACATCTGGTCGGAGGTGTCGCCGTGCTGGCAGGTGTACAGGATCTTCTCGCCGTTGAGCGCGCCGTAGAAGCACCTCGCGCGCACGACCCAGCTCTTGCCGTTCTGGCGAGGGATTGAGATGCCGAGCGTGCGCAGCAGGTACTTGTCGCGCTCGTCGCGGGCGAGCATCGCGTCGAGCAGGTGCGGCTGCCACGGCAGCGGTTCACCGAAGTAGGCGGTCGCGAGCTCGCACGCCATCTCGCCGTCGCCGCTGAGGTCCTCCGGGACGTTCGCCTCGTATGTCGGAGTCTGCCTCGGCTCCATCAGGCACCGGCCGCCTTGGCCTTGCGCTCGCGGTCGGCGAACATCAGGCTCAGCACCTTCGCGCCCTCGCTCTGGGGACGAGCCTGCTGCACCTGGATGGGCACTGCCTTGCGCGACAGCCCGAGCAACTCGTTGAGCGCGCGTATCTCGGCGGTCGCCTGCTTGAGCACGGACACGGGGGGGTGTGGGCGCTCCATGATGGCATGCCTGCCGTTCTTTGCCTTGATAGGCTTGTAGCCGACGGGGTCGAGCACCTTCACGGACTTGCCCCTGCTCATGGCATCCTCCGCGGCCTTCGCCACGGCGTGCCAGTAGCACAGCAACGCGAGGTTCGGCGCGTCCTCGTCGGAGAAGCGCCCCGATGCGGTGACGCTCGCCCAGATCTGCGATTGGTAGTCGTCCGATGCGACCGATTCCGGCATCTCGAGCATCCCGGCCTCCTTTCTCGTGCCCGCATTGTGCGATGCGGGTGAGATTGGCTGCCTACCCCCGTTCTGGGGGCATGGGGCGGGGGGAAATCGGCACTGGCTGGCATGGGTGTCCGTGCACCCCCGGGGAGGGGCAATGCCCCCGCCATCGGCGGCTCAGCGCCCCAAAAAACAGTGAGGCGCAGCCGAGCAAACGACCGCGCCTCCAGTTTGGCTTTTCAGCCCCGCCTATTCAGTTGTCTCGAGCCTTCAGAACAGCCTCGTGCGCCTTATCTCGACGGGCCTCGCGTCGCCCGGCATGTGCTTGCCCTTCCTCTGGTTGCAGATGCGGTGCGCCGCGTCGAGGTTCGCGTAGTCCAGCACCGCGCCGCCCCTCGCCCTCGGCACCACGTGGTCGGCCTCGAAGCTCCACGGCGTGCCGGGCGGCAGGCTGTAGTCTATGGGCTGTCCGCATATGTGGCACGACCTGCCCTCGGCGCGGAGCCTCGCCTTGAGCTTGCGCTCGGCGTTGCCGTTGGAGCTCCACGTCATGCCAGGCGCTTCCTCGCGATATAGCACTTCTTCACCGACAGGGTCGGGGTCTCGTCGGTGGCGCCTATCTCGATGGTGAGCGTGATGGGCGGCAGCACGAACCTCTCGTCGATGTCTCCCGCCACGTCGTCCGCCATGGACTCAAGCAGGGCAGCGGCGTCGCGGAGCTGCTGCGCCACCCTCTCGCCGGCGCTCATGCGACCAGCCCCGCGAGCACCCGCCAGCACCACACGACGGCGGCTGCGCACAGCAGCACGAGCGCGGCCATGATGAGGCACCCGATGAGCTTGCCGGCCAGCCTTACGATCCAGTCCATTCAATCCTCCAATCTCACCCGCACGCCATGCGCACGAGAACGGTCAGAACCACGGCGAGCGCCCATGCGGACCTCGCCGCCCAAGCCAGCAGCGCGGTAAGCGCCGCCGGCGGCATCAGCCACAGAACATGTCGCACGCCGCCTCCTGCATGTCCCTCATATGGTCCGCTATCCACGGGAGCGCCCAGTAGGCGACGTCGCCCGGCTCCGCGTCCGCCCCGTCGAACTTCTCCCGGAAGGCGTCGTCGAACTCTATCTCGCAGATGCCGTAGTCGCAGCAGCACTCGTACATCTTGGTGCACTCGGCGCAGGTCGGGCCGCGCTCCCCGAAGCGCCTGTCGATTGCCGCGTCGGTGCATCCGTCCGGGAGGTTGTAGCCCGGATCACAGCTTGCCCCCAAGGCGAATCACCTCCTCGCGGTACACCTCGTACTGTTCGATGAACCTGTGCGGGTTCTCCGCGATGACGTCGAGAACCTCGTCGAGCGTCATCTTGCCGAGGGGGCGCTCATCGTCCGTGAGCTCGCTGTCCGGCACGTCGATGATGTGGCGCTCAATGATCTCGAATTTCATTTTGTCTCCTGACTTGCAAGTGCTTTGGGCCTCACGATGTCGCGCGGGTCTTCGCCCATCGCATTCGCCAGATTGAGCAGCAGGTTCATCTTCACTTCCCTGCCGCCGCGGATGGCGTGGCTCAGGCTGCTGAGGTTTACCCCGGCGGCGCGCGCCAGCTGCTTCAGCGGGACGTGGTTGTCGATGCACCAGTGGGCGATCTTGTCGGCGTCCAGAACGTACTCCGTGCTCATGGCTTCACGACCGTCCTCCCGCACTGCGCGCAATTATTCCACACGCCGCTCCCGTGGTAATGCTCCTCGTCCTCGACCCTGCATCCGCAGACCGAGCACTCGAAGCCGTTGTCGCAGGCTCCCATTTCGTTCTCGTCGTAGACGTTCTCGCACTCGCCTCGGTCGATAAGGTCGGCGAGGACGTCGAATCCGCACTCGCCGTCCGGCAGACACTCGTCGATGGCCGTGAGATACATGCTCTGGTAGAGAATCAGGTCCTGCGGGAACCAACTGCGTCCGCCGAAGAATTCCTTCTTTTTCTCGCGTAGCCTCTTCGCCGTCTCGCGGCGCACATCATCGGTAATCATTCGCCCTCCTTGGATATGGCCATCGCCACGTACTTCTGGGCGAGGCCCTCGAAGCCGTCGAGGATGTAGTCGATTCGGTAGGCCGCCCCGTTGAGCGGGTGCCTTGCAGCCGCCCCGACGGCATAGCCTTCGTTCGTGACTACGTCGAATACGATCTTGTCGCCGACCTCGTAACCCCGGTCGTTCTTGCGAATCTCGAACGTCTTGGTGCCGTTCAGGACGGCGTCGGCGTATTGTTCTTGAATCTTGAGCCTGTGCGTCGTCATCAGTCCTCACCCCTCAGCTTGCGGATGCGCGCCATAACGTCTTTCAAGAAGGCATGGGAGCAGGAGCAGTCGTAGCCCTCGAGTTTGCAGCCCTCGCAGTCCTTTATTTCGCGGTCGTAATAAGGGCAGACGACTTCCGTCTGATGGTTCGCGATCTTGCCCAAGTCCTCTTCCAGCTTCTCCCAGCTGTCGGGTTCGGTGAGGTACATGAGCCCGGGGTCGAGTTTCCTGCCCGCGTCCGTGACCGCGCGCCAGCAGTTTCTCCACTCTTTCTCTAGGTCGGAATCGGTCGTGAACACCCAGTACACGATGTTTCGGGCCGTGCCACCATCGCCGTACAGCACCTTGGTATCTAGCGGAATCTCGCGCCCTTCGGCGTCTCTGGGCAGCTCGGCGCTCATCCGTACATCACCTCGAGCCCGTATTCGGCAGCGGCATCATGCTCGATACGGCATCCGCGTGCGTTCTCCCAGCCCGGGCAGAAATAGATAACATTGCACGAGCTCATGCTCTCGAGTGACATTGCGAGGTAGTGCAGTGGAATATACAGCGGAATCTTCATGTTGCTGTGCCCCTTCATGTCTTCATCAGTGAACAGTGTGTTCACGACCTCGTAGCCCATGCCCTCAAGTACAGCGACGGCCTTGTCTCTTGTCTCGACGATCTCCTCATGGGTCTTACCGGCCATAGGCTGTGAGATCATCGCTTTCTTCTTCGCTTTCATCTTTTCCTCCATTTCTTAGAGCCTCCCGCGGCTCCCGTTCCTCTCGTCCATGCGCCGGATGGCGTCGTCGACCTCGCCCTGCGCGGCGCCGACGGCTGCCAGCAGGTTGACGGTGGCCTGCACGGTGTCCAGGCACTCGTCTATGAGGTCGTCGCGCATGTCCCTCCAAGCCGAGAAGAACGGGCTGCGGCGCATGCTGTCCAACTCCTGCCACGCGCCGAACACCTCGGCAGCCTCCTCGAGCGGCTTGAGGGCCTGCGCCTTGTCGTCCCTCACCTCGCGGAAAGTTCGCAGGTTGAGCAGGTAGCCGTCAGTCATAGTTCCTCTTCTCCAGTCCCATGAGCGCGGCGATGTCCGCCACGCTCTTGTCGTAGTCGACTATCGCCTCGTCGGCGATCTCCGGCCCCGCGAGCCGCCACAGGGTCGCGCTCATGCCCTCGAGGTACCCGACGGCCCTCACGGCCTTGAGGATGTTCCGGGCCTCCCCGTTCCAGTCGATTACGCTCATCGCGCCTCCCAGTAGTTGCATACGGCCTCCGCCTGCGTCCTGTGCACGAACTCCGGGCGCCGCGCGCACTCGTACTCCGTGCGCTCCACGCCGTGGATGGTGCGCAGCACCGTCACGCCGCAGTGCAGGCAATTCTCGCAGCGCTCCTCCCGGAGCCCGTCATCGTAGATGTCCGGCCTCTCGTCTCCCGTCATCTGTATCCCCTCTTCCCGTACCTTCCGTCGTTCACCATGTTCCTGACGTGGCGCCGCATGTCCTGCGCCGCCTGGTCTCCCTCGGGCGGCAGCTTCCGCCCGCTCGCGCACTCGACGCAGTGGATGCGCCAGCCGCCGCGGTAGCGCTCGAAGTGCCCGAACCCGGGAGGCGTCCCCCTGCCGCCCCGGCGGCGGTGGCCGCCGTAGACGTTCCTAGCCATTCCCCTGCTCCTTCCTGTACTTGCCGCCCATCACCGGCACCTCCCGATGCTCTTCAGGTACAGGTTGTTGCGGCGCGAGCGGGCGAGTGCGCGACGGCGGCGGCGCTGCCACTTCGGGTCGAGCGCCTTCGCGAGCTTCCTCATGAGACGGCGGGCGTCTCGGAACACGCACGAGATGCTCTCCCACAGCATCTCGGCGACGGCCTTCGCGGCATCGCAGATTGCCTCCAGCAACCGCGTCGCCGCCCAGCTAAGCGTCTCGGGGTATGGCGTCTCGGACGTCTCGCCGGTCTTCTTCTCGTCGGTCATCGGTATTCCTTCCATTCGGTTCCTATTCGCATTCATAGACATCGCGGGCCATTGATTCCGCGAGCGCGCGCATGTCGGTCACCTCGGCGCACTCCGCGCCGAAGAACATGCCCAGCTCGCCCCTCTTGTGCCTGTCGCACCGGTACGCCCGGCAGATCTCGGGCCTCGCGGCGTAGACCGCGCACTCGCGCCCGTCCGTTAGGTACGGGCACAGCAGGTCGTACTCCGCCCTGGGCTCGGCGGGCTCGATTCCGTTCCGGCGCACGTACACCTCGAGGCGCACCCGGTCGAACGGGCTCACGGGCAGGAAGCGCGAGCAGCACTCGCCGCAGCCCCTGCAGTCGCCCGAGTACAGGTCGGTCACGTCGTCGCTCTGGAGCCCGGCGTGGATGGCCGCGGCGATGGCCTTCTCGTCATTCATCGGCCCGCCCTGCCGCTCCTGTCGGGCACGGCGGCCTCTACTCGGTACATTCGGCCACCTCCTTGTCGTAGATGGCCTTGAGGTCGTCGCGCATGAATCGTATGAGCGTCTCCTCGCTGATGTCGTCAGGCAGATGCTTCAGGCGCACTGCCTCGTGGCACCACTCGTCGAAGCCGAGCATCTTGCCGCTGAACGCGCTCTTGACGTCCGTGACCTCGGCATAGGAGAAGCGGGTCAGCATCTCCTCGCGCATGACCTCGTCCGCCAGCGCCTCGATGGGCGTCTTGGGGCGGTCGATGGTCTCCTTGTAGCTCTTGGCCCTCTTGGTCATGGCGTCGAGCTGCTTGGCCAGCTTGTTGTTCTCGGCCACGAGGCGCTCGTTGCGGCGCTGCTCGTAGTCAAGCTCGGCCAGCACGTACTGCTCGCAGTTGGTGATCTCCATCGTCATTTCACCTCTCGGATGATCTCGTTTCCGTAACGGTCGGTGATGGCCCAGTAGCCGAACATGTAGAGGTCGGGGCTGTGCGGCGGGAGCGCCCTTAGCATCGTGCCGGACCACCATGCCTCCTCGGCCGCCCCGGTGCGCCATACCCACTCGGCCCTGAGGCCGCCGTCGTGGAACTTCCCGTGGACCCGGTCGTGCCGGAGCCGCACAGGGCGAACAGCGGGCTGCGCAGCTCCCACACCCCGTTTGGCGTGACGAGCCTGAACGTCTTTCCCCACGACCTGCGGGCGACGTGGTGGCAGTTGGAGGCGCGCCTACCGCACACCGCGCACCGGGCCTGCGTCGGCTCGTATGCCGTGTCGTGCGTGTACCTCGCCCCGAGGTGGGGCTTGCCGTACAGCTCGGCGCGCTCCTTCGGCCATCCCCTCAGCAGGCCCGCGTCGAGGATCATGAGAGCCTCCTCTCGCACGCGGCGCGGGCGGCCAGCAGCCTCCGCGCGTCCTGGTACAGCCCGAACTCCGCCCTGCCCGCGGTCGTGCCCCGCGGGGCCTCGACCTTGGCCGGGTCGATGCCCGGGTGCTCGGACGCCCACCTTCGCTCCTGCTCGGCCAGTGCCTCCTCGGGCGTCCTGGTCGGCCTGAACGTCGCGGCCTCGACCTCCGAGGCGGTGGGCTTGCCGCGGCTGCGGGCCTCGGCGTCGAGCTCGCGCTGGCGGCGGTGCCACTGCCGGGCCTGCGGCTGCCAGTCCGAGATAGGCATGCCGTTCGACTTGCGCCAGCCCTGAGACGCGTAGAAGTCGAAGAACGCCTGCGGGTCGCCGTTGAGGCAGTTGACCCCGAAGTACGCGGCGACCTCCTCGGCGGTCGGCGGCTCGAAGCCCTCGGGCGCGGCGCACGCGTCCGCACTGCCCTGCACTGGAATGGCCTGGCTTGGTATGGACTGGTATGGATTGGTATATAAGGAGGGGTTTTCAGGTTCCGAAACCCCCGTTTCGGTAGTTTCCGAAACCTCGAAACCCCCGTTTCCGTTTTCCGAAACCCCCGTTTCCGAGGTTTCCGCATCCTCCGAAACCCCCGTTTCGGCCTTACTGGACTTCGGCGGCCTGCCGCCCTTGTTCTTGTTGCGGGCGGCGAGGCTGTTGTCGATGTCCTCGCGGAGGCTCTCGAACACGGCACTGAGCGCCCAGTCGGCGAACTCCGGCTCGATGCCGTTGGTGCCGTACTGGATGATGGCCCAGCACAGCTCCCCGCGCGGCCCCTCCGGCACGCGCTCGAGGGCGGCGGTGAGCTTCGGGAACCACGTGAACTTGCTTGCCATCAGAACCACCCCCAAAGAAGCGAAGAGAAGAACAGGAAACCCGAGGAGAAGGAGGCGGCGAAAAGGGCCGCCTCCCAGTGGTCACGGATGGTGTCGGGTAAGCGCCCCATCAGAACGGGATGTCCTCGTCGTACACGTCCAGCTGCTGCTGGGCGGGTGCCGGCTGCGGCGCTGCCTGCTGCGGTGCCGGTTGCGGTACCGCCTGCGGGGCCTGCTGGTAGGCCTGCTGGGCGTTCCACTGCGGCGCGGGCTGCTGGGGCGCCTGCTGCCCGTTGGGGTTCTGGCTCATGAGGACGACCTCGTCGGGGATGATCTCGACCTTCGAGCGCCTGCCGCCCCCGTTCTTGTCCTCCCAGGAGCTGTAGCGAAGCTTCCCCTCGATGGCGACCTTCATGCCCTTGCGCAGGATGCGCGAGAGCGCCTCGGCGCGGTTGCCGAACATGGTGCAGTCGACGAAGTTGGGATAGTCCTCCC
>CALBBA010000300.1 GCA_937926755.1 uncultured Collinsella sp. | reverse complement strand
TGCGCAAGCGTCTGCTCAATGCCACCGACCGCAAGAAGGCCGCCGTCCGCGCCGGCCAGGTCAACAAATAAGCGCTGGGCTTTATAGCGACTAACAAGAAATGGCGCCGACCGCGATGGTCGGCGCCCTTTTTGGTGCAAGGGGACGGGTTCGTTTGCACCACGGCGGAGGAGGTTATCCCCCCGAGCGGCTTTTCAAGCAAAGTTAAGTTGTTTAAACATATACATGAATCATTGAAATACAGCCGCTTTAATGCATAAACGGTAACAGGTAAATATCAACTGGTATTAAATTAAAAGACCTATTTACCTGCGGTTTACATGACTGGTATCTATATTGTATTTTATGCATTGTGGCATAGACGAACCGTCTTAGAAGTTGCTCCCCGATGGGTTCTTGCAATGCGCTAGGTAGGTTCTCGTTGATGTTGGGGTTTGTGTTCGATCCGACGATTCGCCGTATTCCACAACGTGTTGTAGGAATTAGGGGACAACTATGGACGCACACCGCTCACGGTCGCTGGGTATGGCGGCCCTGATCTTCATTTTTATTAGCCTCACCGCCGCAGTTTTTCAGGGTGCAGCCCCCGTGCGCGCCGAGGATGCGACGACACCAACGCCGATTGAGATCAACGACGATACGGCAACGGTTGAGGTCAAGCTGTATACCGATGAGAACCATAATCAGCCTTTGGGTGATACTGCCGTAACGTCTACTTCGAAGCTCTACGGAGCTTTTTCGGCACAATTTAAAAGCGGTAAGGCGCCTTCGTCTGGGAACAACATCGCTGTCTATGAGCTGCCAGGCACCATCGTCGTTGATGACGCAGGTGGCAACCTCATGGAGGGTTCGGAATCTTCTGCCGCCCAAGCTGGCACGTGGAAGATCGAAGGTAATAAGGTTGTCTTTACGTTTGACAAGGGCTGGCTTGAACGGAATCCTGCGAACATTCATGTCGCGGCAAACTTCTCGTTCCAGCTTAAAAACAAGAATGTCGGTTCTGGTAGCAACGCATCTTTCGTGTTTCCTGGTGCGGGAATGATCAATATCCCCACCAAAGACGGCAAAGTCACAGGGACGAAGTCGGGGACCTTCTTCCAGGGAGCAGATGGCGTGGCCAAGGTTACCTGGACCGTTAAACTCACCGTCGAGTCGTATGCCACGAATGTCAAGTTAACCGACGCGCTGGGCGACAACTTCAACTTTGTGATAGGCAGCTTCGCACTCGACGGCGCGCAGCTCGAACCCCAGCCGAAGATCGACAGCCAGGTCGCGACCCTCGACAGCCTGGGCAATCTTTCCCAGGGCGACCACACGATCACGTACGAAACGGAGCTGAAGAGCGGCGTTTCGGCAAACAGCGGCGATTTGATCAAAGCTGACAATACGGCAATGTGGAATTGGGCTGGTTCAACCGACGGCGACAACAAAACAGCTACGGCTGAGCCTGTTACATTCGGCTACGACATGATTGACAAGTCCAACGGATCGGGCACACCGTCGGACATCAAGTGGACGGTCAGACTCAACCAAGGCAAGCTCAAGGCCGACATGAGCGGCTACGTGTTCACCGATTATCTGGACGGAAAACAGACGTATACGGGCAACTACTTTACGGTTTACAAAGGCGACTCGGAGGCGAGCGGAGTCGAGATTGAGAAAGGCAACCTTGACCCAAAGGAACAATCCTTTTCCTATAAGTTCCGGGATAACCTTGAGGATAAGTACGCCACCTACTGCATCGTTTATCACACAAAGATGAACGACACGAGCTCGTACGGCACCGTGCGCAACAACGCGACCATCGAGCGTGAAGGCTCCGTTTCCGGTACCGATGAAGGCAGTTTCACGCCGCAGCTGACGGGTGTTGTGCCTATCACCAAGAGGCTCGTGAGATCCGATGAGGCGGCGACGACGGGCAGGGCGACATGGGAGACGAAGGTCGCGCTGAAGGCGATCGTCAATGCGGTTCATCCAGGCGAGGTGACGGTGAAGGACACGTTTCAGTCGGCATGGTCGCAGAAACTTGGTGTCGACGAAAACTCCATTACCATTAAAATCGGCGATACCGTGCTGGAACGGGGCACCGACTGGAATCCAACGGCTAGCTTTCCGGGTAATGAAACAAAGGAAAACACGACCTCAAAATCATCGTTACCAACAAAGTGAAAGACGCCATCGAGAAAGAGGACTACGCTGTTATCACCTACGACACCACATCAGAAGCGCTGTCGGGCTGGTACTCAAACTTTGCGTCGGTCAGCGCGCCGGGCCTGAAATTAGGGTGGCCGTTCACCGAACCAGTCAAGTACGTTGTCAACCAAGAAAAGAAGCCCGCGGTCGAGAAGCCGAAAGCGGAGTCGAAGGTGTCTTGGGTTGAGAACTTCGATTGGCATACCGTTGACGGCTCGGATGAGAAGGGCGCCTGGATCGTCGACTGGACGGTGTATGCAAACCGCCAAAAGGGTAATAAGGGCGCAAATGGCGAGTTCGAATACTTTGGAGCTGGAAAGCTGGGCGGGAAACCGCTGAATATCGTTGATAGCCTTCCGGATGGTATGAGCTATGTCGCGAATTCCGCAAAGTTCACGCTCGTGCAGAATCCCTACGAAGAGCATACGGGGCTTGGTCGCGGAAGTGAGGCCAAGACGGTCGTTGATAATCAACGGCTTGCCACCGACAACGTCAGCAGCGCCGGTAATACGGTCACTTTCTCCATCCCCACAACTGGGCTTGGCAACTATGCCGGCTATGCGAAGCTCACATACGAAACGGCGGTCAAGCGCAGCAAACTCGATGTCTCTAAGAATGAGGTGAAATTCACCAACTCGGCATGCGCCGAGTCGGGGGATAAGAAGTTCGACTCCGGCAGCGGCACCGTCACCATCAAGAACAACGTCATCAAAAAGACCGGTGAGCAGGTCAGTAGTAGCAATCGAATAAAGTACACCATTTTTGTTAACGAGTCTGCCGTTACCCTTAAAAATGGCACCGACTTCCTTGAGCTCGTCGATACCATGGATGCCAAGTGCACGCTGGTGCCGTCGATGCTTAAGGTCTATGAGCGGGTGAATGGTGCCTGGTCACCGCTGGCTGATAAGGACTACTCGTCGAAGATGGAGCAAGTCAAGGATGAATCTGGCTCGCGTACGAAATTGACTCTTGAGGTGCCCGTCGAGAAATGGCTCCAGGTCGA
>CALBBA010000299.1 GCA_937926755.1 uncultured Collinsella sp. | reverse complement strand
CCAAAGAACATAATCATTCCTATAACCAGGTTGGTCATGTTCATAGGCAAAGACAATGAACCAAGCAGAGGGAATATTCTTGATGCCTCCGTCTTGAATTTCTTTATAAATTGCTGGAATCGCTTTTGAATCAGAAGAGTTATATCCTTTGTACCATTTGAAACGTGATTCAAAATAATCTGCATAGCGAGATTTCAACCCGCATGCTAAGTCGAAGCCATTACCAAGAAGATACAGCGTTCTCATGTAAATCCTTTCGATTATATTTCATAAAGCTAAACTAATGCAAGACGGATTGTCATCGTTTGTTGTGGCCATATCATGCCATAGCTGTGCGCGAGTTTCTGCATACTAGAAATCCGTGTGACCATTCATCTGATCGCTCGGATTTTTTAATGTCTGAATCGTAGTGCGGTGCTGTTTCCGTATCTTACGAAGGCGTCACTATAGGGGTTCTGCAGAGGATAGGACTTTCTCGACGATGAGATTGTCTAAAAGTCCTTCTGCATACTGTATGGGCTGTTGTGCGTCCTTGTGATAGCGCACGATGACTCTGCCGTAGAATTTGCGGTATTCGGTCAGTTCCTCTCCTTCGTAGCCGACATAGTGGGGGTCGTCGTCTTCGCTTTTTTCCTTTGGGCATTCCAATGGGTCCCCGATACGCTTGAGACATGTGAGCACCCAGAGGTCGTTGTTTTCTGGAAGACGTACCAGGCCGATCACGTTCTCCCCCTTGTGCAGGTGCTCCGCATCTTTCCCGTTGTCGTTCCTTTTTCGGGACAGAAGCCAATCGGTGTTGAGCTCATCGGGGTCTCCCCTGAACACCTTGATGGGTTCGGTGCCATTGTAGTTGGTCATGAAACGGATTTTCGTCCTGCTGATCTCCTCGTCAGTGAGGTGGAGCAGGTCATTTAATTTAATATCTTCATTCATATCTACATGATAGCTCGTGAGGGCGGAACCTTGCATTTGTTTTAATGCCGCTTATTGCATACAAAGTCACACTAGTTGTTGGTTTTTCGTCATGCGCGGAATATACGGTGAGGGGCCGCCGACATGACAAGGAAAATCAAGATTAGGGAGATGATTTCTCCTGAGCGTTGAAGTTCATTGGGATGTGAAAATGAGACTGGATGCCGGAGCATACGCGAGGCTGCTTCTGATGGAGACGAATAGGGAAGTGTGCACGAGCAGCTTCAGAGGTATTGACATAAGGAAGCGGTTTTTCTTGGTCTTTTACGCCAAACCTGGAATTCGAAAAGGTGATAACTCGGACGTGTCATTTTCTTTGCCCTAAAATTTATAGATTTTGAATAGTTCGTCGATTTGAGAATTTATGACTGAGTTCGTGTAACTGTAAGCGGAGAAATAAGCATTCATAGCATCCGCATCTTCATATCGTGCTAGTTCCTCCGCTACTGATTCTTCGTAATAAGAAGCGTCAACTGTGTCTAAAAGCGAATATAGTTCATCTGGCAAACTAGATACTTGGTCATCAATTTCCTGCTGCACTGCATCCGCTATTTTATTCGTGATTCGCCAAACATCAATCCGTAAAAGAAACCCATAACGGAAGAAAAGCGGAGAGAACACAAATCCAACGCTTCATGCGTTGGATTCCTTTTCCTGCTAGGAGAATTTCTGCAGGTGCTGAAAGAGCATGGGCGCGGTCAGCTGATTTTTACCGCGCATAATCTTCGTCCATTGGAGATTCTGGACAAAGGTTCGCTTTATTTCACGACGACGAATCCAGATAATCGATACATCAAATTCCGCGGAAGCAGAGAAAAAATCTCCGTAATCAGTATCTACGCGCAATCAATCTTGGTAGGCAACCGGAAACCGTATATGAGCCGACGAATTCCTTCGACATCGACGGCGCCTTCTACGATGCTGGGTTCCCCGAGGAGGACTGAGCTATGGCGACTGCCAAACAGGTGATGATATTCATCGTGGAAGGCCCACCGAGGAAACAGCCCTCGCCCAGATTCTCAGCCGTATCTTCTCAACCAGCCAGATCAAATTCGAGATCGTGCATGGCGATATCACGATTGAGCCATATAGCCATGTCTCTCCGGCAACAAGGGGACGCGTGTGGTCAGCACAGCTGAGCATGCAAAACGGTGCGGATCCGAGGTGCCGCCAATCAAATGCGCTACGGGGTTGCTTGGGATTTCAGGGAGTTCGGAAAGCCGGCAGACGGCGCCCTTGCTGCTGCCGGCTTGAGCTGAAGCAACCGGTGCTTGAGGCGATCAGTATTTGTTGGCGCCTTCGCCAATGAAGTTGACGGTGAATCCGCGGTGGTAATGCAGGAACATGTCGGCGCCGTAGCGGTCGACAGGGCGGTGGGTGAACAGCATACGGATGGCGAAAGCGGTCT
>CALBBA010000298.1 GCA_937926755.1 uncultured Collinsella sp. | reverse complement strand
GCCGAGTACGGTCAGGATGCCTTCAACATCACGATGACCAACGACGAGCTCACGACCGACGACGGTTCCAACGTCGAGAAGCTTATTCAGCAGAAGAGCTATAACGCGCTGTTCGATAACGATGAGGGCGACAACGGCTTTGAGTTCCTGTGGAACTGGAGCGGCAACTGGGACAGCGAGGGCAAGCTTCCGAGTTACGTGAAGCTTCCCACCACGATGACATTCGCATTTAAGACGCCGTCGAAACTCGATAGTGTCGAGGTCGTTAACCGCAACGGTGGCAACGGAACCGTGCAGAAGATCAAGGCTGTCGTGACGTTCGAGGATGGCTCGACCCAGGAGTTCGCGGGTGGGGAGTACGATTCCTTCCAGGCTCGCTACGCCTTTGGCCTCTCTGCCGAGAACAAGGGCAAGAAGGCGACCAAGGTCGAGGTCACGCCGCTTGAGGCATCGGGTGACCAGATGCTCACACTGCGTGAGGTCAACTTCAACTACACGCAGGGTGTCGAGGCCATCGAGGGTATCGAGCTGGGCAAGAACCAGACCGAGTTCTTTGAGGGCGACGTTACGCTCGTCGACGCTAAGGCCACGCCCGAGAGCGCCGGCTACCCCTATGTGACGGTCGAGAGCTCCGACTCCTCTGTGGTGAGCGTCTCCGCTGTTCAGGCCGGCGATAGCGTGAACTACTACTTGCGTGCCAACAAGGCCGGCAAGGCAACGATCACGGTGGCGTCAGTGCTCGACCCCTCCAAGACCGCATCCTATGAGGTCGAGGTCAAGGCTGGTGTCGACACCTCTGCGCTCATGGCGGCGCTTTCCAAGGCCGCGGGCTACAGCGAGTCCGTCTACACCAAGGATTCTTATGCAGCTCTCACCGCTGCGGTCGAGGCGGCTCAGAAGCTTCTCGACGGCGGCCAGGGCAGCTATAGCAAGAAGGATGTCGCAGACGCTACGACCAAGATCGAAAAGGCAATCGACGGCCTCAAGATGCGCCCCGTTGATGAGAAGAAGCTCATCAACACGCCCGAGAACCGCGAGAACGTCAAGGTGACCGGCTTCTCGAGCGAGGCCGACTATGAGGGCAGCAACGCCGTCAACGCTCTTGACGGCGATGAGCAGACGCTCTGGCACAGCGACTATGCTTATAAGACCGGTATGCCCCAGCACCTGACCGTCGACCTGGGCCGCGACTACGATCTCACCGACGTCACGTTCCTGCCGCGCCAGGACGGCGGTACGAACGGCGATATCTTTGAGGCCGAGGTGCTGGTCTCCGACACCGCCGACGGTTATGAGATGGGCACCGCCGCGTCGATGGGTACGTTTACCTTCGACAACGACGGCCGCGTGCTCACCGACCGTGGCGACTGGAAGCAGATGAGCTTTGGTGCCGCGCGCGGTCGCTACGTGACCGTCAAGGTGCTCCACGCCGGCGGTGGCAGCGTTGACGCCTACTGCAGCATGGCGGAACTCAAGTTCTACGGTGCGGCCGTTCCCGATCCGGTGGCGAAGGACGACCTCACTGCCGCGATTGAAAAGGTTGATGCCGAGGTTGCAGCCGGCGACCTTAAGGCCAGTGACTACACCGAGGCTTCCTGGACCGCGTTCCAGAACGCCTTGGCGAGCGCCCGCGCCATCCTGAGCGACGAGAACGCCACGCAGGACGAGGTCGACCAGGCACTCAAGGCGCTCGAGGATGCCCGTGACGCGCTCGAGAAGACCCCGGTGACCCCAGTTGAGAACCCGACCAAGAAACAGCTCAAGGCCCTGGTCAAGCAGGCGAAGGAGACTGACACCAAGGGAAAGACGGCCGAGTCCGTCAAGGCCCTGACGGATGCCATTACCTACGCCGAGGATGTCTTGGGTGATGAGAATGCTTCCGACACCCAGCTCCAGGCGGCTTATGACCAGCTCAAGCTGGCCATCGAGGGCCTTAAGGATGCCGACTCCGGCAACCAGGGCGGTTCGGGCAACCAGGGTTCCGGCAATGGCTCGAACGGCGGCAACCAGGCGGGCAAGCCCGCAGGCGACAAGGCCCAGGGCGGCAAGAAGAACGGTTCGGCGATCCCCGTTACTGGCGATCAAACGGCGGCAACTGTCGCGACTGTCGGTGGCCTTGGAGCCATCATCGCTGCGATCGGTGCCTTCTTCCACCGTCGCAATAAGGCTGAGTAGTCCCAGCGACAACTAAGCAAACGTGCCCGCCGTCCCACCCAAGGACGGTGGGCACGCTTTTTTATTTCAGCTAACGTACGTCATGGCAATCCCCGGTAGGTCGAGGGGTGCTTTGCGGGCGGGCCAGGCTTTATCTGAACGACTTTGCGAAGCAACCGGAGTGAAGATAAAGCCTGGCCCGCCCGCAAAGCACCACGCAGACCGCAGGGACGGGAGCAGCTATACTACTCTCAGTAGTTAAGGGTCGCGGATTCGCCGCGTCACCGCTCTCAACAGGAGGTCTTTGTTTATGGCAGATCAGAAGCCGGTTGTCGGGATCATCATGGGCTCCAAGTCCGATCTGGGCGTTATGGAAGGTTGTACCGCCGAGCTCGAGGCACTGGGCGTGCCCTATGAGCTCGTGATTGCAAGCGCGCACCGCACGCCGGCGAAGGTCCATGAGTGGGCCTCGACTGCTGCCGACCGCGGCATCAAGGTAATTATCGCTGCCGCCGGCAAGGCTGCTCACCTGGGCGGTGTCGTGGCTGCGTTTACGCCGCTGCCGGTCATCGGCGTGCCTATGAAGACGAGCGATCTGGGCGGTATGGACTCGCTGCTGTCGATGGTACAGATGCCTTCGGGCGTGCCCGTTGCCTGTGTGGCCATCAACGGTGCCAAGAACGCTGCCATTTACGCCACGCAGATTCTGGGCGCATGCGACCCCGAGTACCGCAAGGTTATCGAGAAGATGAAGCAGGAGATGGCTGACGCCTAAGCG
>CALBBA010000297.1 GCA_937926755.1 uncultured Collinsella sp. | reverse complement strand
CTCACCGTCGAGGGCGACCTGCCCAGCTCCCTCGCGATCTCCCTGCACGAGGCCCCGCGCTCCAGCATCCTCTGGACCGTGTCCCGCTCGTGCCTCGTGAGCCTGCCGTAGGCCCTCGGGACCGCCCTCGCGGCGCCCTTCCCGCTCTTTCCGCTCTTTCCGGACATGACGTCCTCCGATCTCCCGGGGCCGGCCGATCCGGCCCTCAGGGTATCGGGTTCCCATATTCATCCGTACATGTACGGATGAATATGGGAGGTGTTCGGATGAAGTTGATATTCAAGGAAGATGTGGGTTAGTTCTCCAGTTTTGTTGCGCGAATCGTTTGCATGGCCGTCGGGTCTATACTGTTCGTTTGTCAACGATTACGAGTAAAGGAGTTGCATCCGTGTCGGATCAGACAAAGCAACAAGAAACTCGCAGTCTGCCTGCGACGTTTGCTAAGAACGAATTTGAGAAGGACGCGTTTATCCTTCGTCAGCTGGTTACCAAGGATTTTAAGATCAAGTATCGCCGTAGCGTTCTGGGCGTCGCATGGTCGGTGCTCAACCCGCTGCTGATGATGATCGTCATGGCCATCGTGTTCTCGACGATTTTTGGCCAGGGCCGCAATGGCTCAATGACGCCCGAGATGTACCCGCTGTACTTGATCGTGGGTAACATCACCTTTGCCGTCATGTCTGAGTCTACTAACCAGGCCCTGACGTCGATCGTGGGCGCTGCCCCTCTGCTCAAGAAGGTTAAGGTGCACCGCTGGGTTTTCCCGGTGCAGAAGGTGCTCTTCTCGCTGGTCAACTTTGCCTTCTCGCTGGTCGCCGTCGCCATCGTCATGCTGTGGTTCCGCGTTATGCCTTCTTGGCACCTGATTCTGTTGCCGGTTTGCCTGCTGCTGCTTATGTGCTTCTGCATGGGCCTGGGCATGATGCTCTCTGCCCTTACGGTCTTCTTCCGCGACGTTATGCATCTGTGGAGCGTCGTCATTACGGCGTGGACTTACATTACGCCCATCTTCTGGACGACTGACTATATTGCGCAAATGCCGCATCTCGTGCGTATCTTGATGTATGCGAACCCCATGTTCAACTACCTGCAGTTTATGCGCGATATCTTCCTGTTCCAGACTACGCCCTCGCTTATGACGTTTGGTATGTGCGTCGCTTGGGCGGTTCTTGCGCTTATTATTGGCTATACCGTGTTCCATAAGTCCGAGCGCAAGTTCATCCTCTACATCTAAGGAGTGCTGTGATGACTGAATCTGTTGTTGATTACAGCGAGCAGCCTCTGGCTGTCGAGGTCGACGACGTCACCATGATCTTTAACATGGCGTCCGAGTCGCTGACCAACCTCAAGGAGTACTTCATCAAGCTTGCCAAGCACGAGTTGTTCTTTGAGGAGTTTAGGGCGCTCAAGCATATCTCGTTTGATATTCATCGTGGCGAGGTCGTGGGTCTGGTTGGCACCAATGGTTCCGGTAAGTCTACGATGCTCAAGATTATCGCCGGTGTGCTTGAGCCTAGCGAGGGCAGCGTTAAGGTGCACGGTAACATTGCGCCGCTGATTGAGCTTGGTGCCGGCTTTGACCCCGAGCTGACCGCCCGCGAGAACATCTATCTGAACGGCGCCCTGCTCGGCTATACCAAGGAGTTCATCGACGCCAACTTTGACGGCATTATTGAGTTCGCTGAGCTTCAGAACTTTGTCGATATGCCGCTTAAGAACTTCTCCTCGGGCATGGTGGCGCGTATCGCCTTTGCAATCGCGACGATTACCGAGCCCGATATTCTGATCGTTGACGAGACGCTGTCCGTCGGTGATGTGTTCTTCCAGCAGAAGTGCGAGGCCCGCATCCAGCACTTTATCCAGAGCGGCGACGTGACGGTTCTGTTCGTTTCGCACTCCATGGAGCAGGTTGAGCGCATCTGCCAGCGTGCCGTTTGGATTGAGAAGGGTGACCTTCGCATGGACGGCCCGGTCAGTGAGGTCTGCAAGGCGTATCGCGAGCAGTTCAACTAGGTTATAATTACTTGCGCTTGGCCGAATTGTTTGGCTGGGCGTGCGGTTATTTGCTCCATTAGCTCAGTTGGATAGAGCAGGGGACTTCTAATCCCAAGGTCGACGGTTCGAATCCGCCATGGAGCACCATCGTTTATAGAGCCCGGGCCGCTTGGTGGTCTGGGCTTTTTCACATGCCGGTGTTCTTTGTTCTTGCCGGGTATACGTTTAGGCCGAAGCCGTGGCGTGAGCTGCTATTGTGCTGCTGATGTGGATTGGTTATACGGCGCGCCAAAGGGGGCTGGAGCCGAGCGTGAGCAAGCCTCTGCTTATGACGCTGCCAGCATCGTGGTTCTTCGCGTCAATCGTACGCTGTGCCTGCGATATTGGATTGGCGTACGTGATCAAGAAAGCGTAACAAAAGCGGGGAGGACCAACTTGGCCCTCCCCGCTGTATCTAGTCTGCCTTCAGGCACTCGGGCAAGACGTTTGCAACTGCATTCATCGCCTGCGGCCTCAGGTACTGCTCATTGAGCTTTGCCTTTCTGTAGGCGTAGCGAGTGTCTGCCGAGTATTTGATCAACACATCGGTGAAGAACCGCTCCCAGCTCAGGTAGTCGCGGCTTTCGATATAGCTTGAGGGATCCTCGAGGATTTTTAAGATATCGTTACTGGGAATGAGGCCAGATTGCAGGAGTGTCCACTCGAATGATTCGGGGAGGAACAAGCGTACGTTCTTGTAAACGCGCTGTCCGAGCACCTTTTCGATGTAGGGACCAAATGCTGCTCCGTCTCCAATAGCAAGGATGTTTTGCTCGGGACATTCGTGAATCGTACGTTTTAGATTCGCAACGCCGGTGGCGGTATAGCAGGGGATCCCGAGTCGGTTGCAAAGAGCGTCGTAGAATTGATAGCCAGATTTGCTATCCTCGACAACTACGGCGTCGGGTACCTCGAATCCAACATTTAGATCCTGATACAGCATACTTGCCGTGTGGTCATATAGCGGCTTGGTCACCGAGTAGAAGCGCCTGTCGCTCTTGCGGCCATTGATTGTTTTACTTGTCGTGTTGACTAGCTTCAGGATCTCATCAACGCTGTAGGGGAGCTCGTTGGCATCGCGACGAGATATCAGAACAAAATAGTTGGACGAGCCGTTGACGGCTTTGGCGAAGTCCTTTGAGTAGATAAACTCGTTACCCTCATCTAGAAAGACGATTGAATCTTCGATGATCGATAGCTCGCGCTCCCAGCGTCTGCCGGAAAGCGTTTCGCAAGGCACGTCGCAACTGAGTGCAACGCCGCTTTCCGGTCCTCGGTCGTTGTAGTCGCGAATCATCGAGATGAGCGTCGTTTTACCCGTGCCGCTGTTGCCGCGTATAAAGGAAATATTGCGCTTAAACGTGAGTGTGTATTTGACCTTTGCACGCTCTACGACAACGGTATGCGTTCCCTTCATTACTCATCAACATCCAAAAAGTCATTCGTGGCGCCGACAAACTCCTGCATGTTTCTGACGATGCGGCCATCGTTTTCAATGCGGATTTCAAAGCTCTTCCAGGGGAATTTCATGATGTGGTATAAGGTCACCATCACATCCTGCTCTTTGCCGATCTTGAGTAGCCAGCGGGCACAGTTGTCTCCGCAGGTGGATGCGTTGAACACCATATTTGGGAGATTGCGCACCAGCAGCAGCGTCTTAACGCCGCCGGACAGTTCGAGTGGGGTGATCGAGCCCAGCTGTTTGCTTACGATGTTGTGGGGACCGATGAGCTCTGATCCGTCCACGCTTTTAATAATCTGTGCGGCCATAGGGTCTTCGAACCATGAGTCCAAGTATGAGTTCCTAAAATAGGTTTCGGTATCGTAGATGGAACCGGGGTAATCCCCCAGATGGATGCTTAACATGCGCGTCTCCAGACGTTGTGTGACTGCAATGATTATATGCCAGTAATAAAGTGCCGCCAGTAGCGAGGTTGCTGCTGGCGGCACTGGCATTATTAGCGTGTGAATCGCGTTGATGGATTTGCTCGCGAGGCTACTTTTCGAGACGTTCCCTCAGCAGCTCCAGCGCGTGGGCGTAGCCTTGCAGGCCCTCGCCGGTGATGGTGGCGAAGCAAGCTAGGCGTGCATAGCTCACCTGGCGGAAGTCTTCGCGCGTCTCTACGGCGCTGATGTGCACCTCGACGGCAGGGATGGCAACGGCCTTGAGGGCGTCGAGGATCGCCACGCTCGTGTGCGTGTAGGCGGCCGGGTTGATGACGATGCCGTCGACCTTGCCGTAGGCCTCTTGGATCTTGTCGACGATGCTGCCCTCGTGGTTGGACTGGAAAACCTCGATCTCGTCGAAGCCCTGTGCGGCGCCCGCTTCCTGGCAGATCTGCACTAAGCGGTCGTAGTTGTCGCTGCCATAGATGCCCGGCTCGCGAATGCCGAGCATGTTGAGGTTGGGGCCGTTGATGACGAGTGCTTTCATGGTTGCTTCCTTTGCGGTTGGAAAACCACCACAAAGGTGCCTGTCTCCTTTGTGGTGGTTTTGGTTAGAGAGCGGGTGAGAGGGTGTCGAGGAGGGCACGGGCGGTGTTGGCGGCGCAGTCGCGTGAGTCGATGATGTAGTCGGCCCAGGCGCGGTAGCGCGGCATGCGCTGCTCGGCCAGCTTGTCGATGCCGTCGCGCGCGGTGATGGGGCGGCCCTTGTGGGCGAGCTCGTCGAGCTTACGGTTGAGCATCACGATCTGGCTATTCTGGTGCAGCAGCGGGTAGTTCTCGTCGCGTGTGACCACGCCGCCGCCGGTGGAGAGCACCAGGCCGCTGCGCTTGGAGATGTCGGCTAGCGCAGCCGTCTCCTGTTCGCGGAAGGCCGCCTCGCCGCGCTCGACGATAAAGT
The DNA here is from genome assembly GCA_937926755.1 of uncultured Collinsella sp. Lineage (GTDB taxonomy): Bacteria > Actinomycetota > Coriobacteriia > Coriobacteriales > Coriobacteriaceae > Collinsella. The sequence continues at coordinate 11,902 of CALBBA010000297.1, read as the reverse complement.
CGGCACAGGGCATGCCCAGACGCTCCTCGAGCGCGCGATCCAAGTCGATGTGCTCGCGGCCCGTGAGCTGGGCGATCTGCTCGCCCACGCGGGTCTTGCCCGAGCCCGGCATGCCGATGAGCGCGATGTTCTGCTCGCGGCGGGACAGACGTTCCGTCACATCCAGGATGCGCTCGCGCGGGGTGGCTTGGCCGGTGTAACGCTCAACAGCCTGTGCTGCCTGGGCAACAAGCATGAGCAGGCCGCCGATGCAGAGGATGCCGCGGCGCTCGGCCTCGAGCATCAGGGCCGTGCGGGCGGGGTTGTAGACAATGTCGATGACGCCCTCGAGCGCATCGAGGCCTTCGAGCGTGCAGGGAGCGTCGGGGCAGTGGGGGAACATGCCGGCGGGCGTGCAGTTGACGAGCAGCGCGGCATCGGATTGCTGCGCGATGTTGCCGTAGTTGACCTCGCTCGTGCGACCCACGGGCACAACGATGGCGCCCAGGTCACCGAGCACCATACTGGCCGTAGTGCCCGCGCCGCCGGTGGCTCCGAGCACGAGGACCTTCTTACCAGCAACCTCAACCCCCAGCTCCTCGACCAGGCACTGAAAACCAAAGTAGTCGGTGTTGTCGCCGCGCAGGCGGCCGTCGGGTAGGCGCGTGATGGTGTTGACGTTGCCCATGCGCTCGGCCAGCGGGCTCAGCTCGTCCAGGTATTCCATGACGGCGCGCTTGTAGGGGATGGTCACGTTGGTGCCCTCCCACTCGTCGCCCGTCATAAAGGCCTGGAGGTCCTCGGGCTCGCGCTCAAAACGCACGTACTCGAGCCCCGCCAGCTCCTTGTAGATGGTCGGGGTGTAGCTGTGGCCCAGCACGCGGCCCAGCACTCCGTAGGGGCGGGTTGCGGCGGTATCGGTCATCTAGAGCACCTCCGTGTAGCTGCCAAAGTAGGTAAAGCTCTCGCACACGTCGTCGATGGAATCGAGCAGGTCGTCGAGGGCCTTGCTGCCAAAGGGGCAGTCCAGATCAAAGTAGAACATAAACTCAAAGTCGCGGCCGGGGATGGGGCGGCTCTCGAGCTTGATAAGGTTGATGTTGAGTGCGTAGAAGCGCTCGAGCACGCGATAGAGGGCGCCTGGCTCGTTGGCCGTGGTGATCATGAGCGAGGTGCGATTAGCGCCGGGGTAGACGCGCGGCTCGCGGCTGATGACGACAAAGCGCGTGTAGTTGTTGTCCGAGTCTTGGATATTGGGCTCCAGCACCTCGAGGCCATACAGCGTGGCACAGCTGCGCGAGGCGATAGCGGCGACGTCGGTGCGCTCGGAGTTGGCGACCATCTCGGCCGACATGGCGGTGTTGGGGTATTTGGTGGCATGCAGGCCGTGGCCCTCGATAAAGCCGGCGCACTGGGCAATGGCCTGGCCGTGGCTGTAGACCTCGCACACGTCGGCGAGCTTGGTGCCGGGTTTGACGAGTAAGTTGTGATCGATCTTGAGTCGCAGCGAGCGCACGATGTGGAAGTCGAACTGGGCGAGCAGGTCGTAGACGGCGTTGACCGAGCCGGCGGTGGAGTTCTCGATGGGCAGCACGCCAAACTCGCAGAAGCCGTCGCGCACAGCGCGCATAACGCCTTCGAAGGTCTCGAAAAACGCGATGTCGGGCACGTCGAAGAGTTTGCACGCGGCGATCTGGCTATAGGCACCTTCCACGCCCTGGCAGGCAACGGTGGCCGTTTGAGGGAAGGGCGTGTCGGAGGCTGCAGCCGTGGCGTGTGCCTTTTGTGAGACGGTGATGCCCTTGAGCTCGTTGATGTAGCGCTGCTGCTCGGCCTTGCTCATGCTCATGACGAGGCGGAACAGGGTGATGGTCTGGGCCTCGTAGCGCTCGGGCGCGCGGCCGGCGAGATTGTTGAGCTTGGAGCGCTCGCGGGCGGGGTCGAAGACGGCCTTGCCCATCTCGATTTTTGACTTGGCGACCTCGGTGGCGATGTCCATGCGCTCGACAAAGCTGTTGAGGAGCGTGGTGTCGATGCCATCGATGGTCTGGCGAATATCGGCAAGGTCCATGGAGGCCCCTTTCGTGAATGGTTGCCTGGGGTAGTTAATTTGGGACGGGGCTTTTTTAGCTACCCTTTGACTGTCGTCGAATCGATGGGTGCCAGGTCAAATATCAACTGGCATATGGGGGTAGCTAAAAAAGCCCCGTCCCAAATTAACTACCCCTGGGTTGGTGGGGCTTAGCGCTGGGCGGCGTCCTCGAGGAGGGCGTCCCAGATGGCCAGCGCTGCGACTGCTTCGGCTACGGGGACGGCGCGCGGGACGATGCAGGGATCGTGGCGGCCGTGGACCGAGAGCTCGGCATTTTCCATGGCATCCATGTCCACGGTCTGCTGCTCTCGACCGATGGAGGGCGTCGGCTTTACGGCCATGCGCCACATGACGGGCGCGCCAGTCGAGATGCCGCCCAGGATGCCGCCGGCGTTGTTGGAGTCGACCTCGATCTCGCCGGTCTCGGCGTCGATGCGGTACGGGTCGTTGTTCTCGCTGCCGCGCATGGCGGCGACGGCAAAGCCCATGCCAAACTCCACGCCTTTCACAGCGGGAATCCCAAAAGCAATCTGCGCGATACGGTTCTCGATGCCGTCGAACATGGGGTCGCCGATGCCCGCGGGCAGGCCGTAGATGCCGCACTCCACGATGCCGCCGATGCTGTCGAGCTCGTCGCGCGCGGCTAGAATCTCCTCGCGCATGCGACCGGCAGCGACGGCGTCAATGCAGGGCAGGTTGTTCTCCAGGATCGCCTTGCGGTCGGCCTCGCGGTAGACCATATCGTCCATGGGCAGGTCGGAGATGCCGCCGATCTGTGCCACGTGCGCCATCACCTTAATGCCGCGGGCCTCGAGCGCCTGCAGTGCGATGCCGCCGGCGATGCACAGAGGTGCTGTAAGTCGGCCGGAGAAGTGTCCGCCGCCGGCGACGTCGTGCATGTTGTGATACTTCACGCGCGCGGGGAAGTCCGCATGACCCGGACGGGGCTTGCGGCGCAGCTCGGAGTAATCCTTGGAGCGCGTGTTGGTGTTCTCGATAATCGCGGCGATGGGCGCGCCGGTGGTATGTCCATCGACCACGCCGGCGATGATATGCGCGGCATCGGCCTCACGGCGCTTGGTCGCGGTCTCATCGCGGCCGGGGGCGCGACGGTCCAAAAACGCCTGCAGCTGCTCCTGGTCAACGGCGATACCTGCCGGAATGCCATCGAGCGAGCAACCGATGGCGGGGGAGTGCGACTGACCGAAAATGCTCAGATGCAAGACGTTGCCAAAGGTCGAGGACATGCTATTCCTCCTCGAGTATGACCTTGCCGCCCAGCAGGCGGTAGTGGTCGAAGAAATCGGGATAGGACTTGTTGACCGCCTCGGCGCCGTGGATCACGACCTCGCCGGTGGCGCGGCTCGCGGCGATGGCGGCCATCATGGCGATGCGGTGGTCGTTGTGCGAATCGACCTCGCCGCCGGTAAAGGCATCGACACCCTTGATGATGAGGTCGTCGCCGGCAATGCGCACCTGTGCGCCCAGCGCGGTGAGCTCGCGGGTGGTGGTGACCAGGCGGTCGGATTCCTTGATGCGCAGGCGCGCGCAGTCGCGGATGAACGTGCGGCCTTGCGCCAGCGAAGCCACGGCGGAGATGACGGGCACCAGGTCGGGAATGTCGTGGGCGCTCATCTCGAAGCCGGCGAGTTTGTCGGACTGCACGGTGGCGGCGTTGGTGGAACGCACGATGCGGGCACCAAAGCGTGAGAGCGCGGCGAGCACGTTGCGGTCGCCCTGCGCGGAGCTGAGCGACACACCCTCTACGGTGATGGGGTCGGTGCCGATGGCGCCGGCGCACAGCCAAAAGGCGGCGTTGGACCAGTCGCCCTCGACGGCCACGCTGCCGGGTGTGCGGTACGAGCCGCTGTTCACGCGGAAGTTCGTGACCTCGGGCTGGCCGTCCCTGGCGGGAATGCGCTCGACGTTGACCTCGACGCCAAAGGCCTTCATGGCCTGAATCGTCAGGTTGATGTAGGGGCGGCTCTCAATGAGGCCGGTCACCTGTACGCAGGAGGGCTGGGCCAGCAGCGGGGCCGCCAGCAGCAGGCCCGAGATGTACTGCGAGCTCACGTTGCCCGGCAGCACAAAAGTGCCCGGGCGCATACGGCCGTTCGTCTTGAGCGGAAAACCGCCCAGACCCTGCAGGTCGCAACCAGCGGCGATGATCTCGTCCGAGAGCGGGGAGAGCGGGCGGGCGCCCAGACGACCCTGGCCCACAAAAGTGGCCTCCGCACCCAGCGCACAGGCGACGGGCAGCATAAAACGCAGCGTGGAGCCGCTCTCGCCGCAGTCGAGCGTACCGCCGGCGAGAGCCTTGAGCAGGCCAAATTCAACGCTCTTCATGGTGGGGTGGACTTGGAAGCCGTCGTCGACGGTCTCGATGCGGGCGCCGAGCGCCGTGAGGCAGCGTACCGTCGCCTCGATATCGGCGCAGGTGGTATTGCAGGTGACGTGCGTCTCGCCGTTGGCAAGCGCGGCGCAGATGATCAGGCGGTGAGCCATCGACTTGGACGCGATGGCGGGAACGGTGCCCTTGAGCGGGGACGGGGTGATGCGGGCTAGCATACGGAAGCGTCTCCCTTCTGGCCGAGGCCCTCGGCAATTAAATCGTGGAACGTGGAAAGCGGCGTGCGGTCGATGCTGCAACGGCCAATGTCGTGCGGAATTACCAGGTCGATGGTATCGCCCGCGCGCTTCTTGTCGTGGAGTGCCTCGGCAAAGACGGTGTCGGCATCCAAGTCGCAGTGAGTCTTGAGACCGTGACGGGTGCAGAGCTCCTCAATACGACAAGGCAGCTCGGCATCGCATACCCCGTGCAAGGCCGCGGCGCGCGTGATGATACCCATACCGATTGACACGCAGTTGCCGTGGCCGAGCTCAAAGTGCTCGCAGGCTTCGACAGCATGTCCGGCGCTGTGTCCAAAGTTGAGCAGCTTGCGCTGGTTGGTCTCGCGCTCGTCGGCAACGACCACGGCGCGCTTGATGTCGATATTGCGGGCGATGATGAGCGCCACGCGGGCGACGTCACGGTTGAGCAGCTCCAGCGTGAGCGGGGTCTTCTCCAGCTCGGCGAAAAGTTCGGGATCGGCAATCACGGCGTGCTTGACGACCTCGCCGCAGCCGTCGGCGAACTGCTCGGGCGTGAGGGTGGCGAGACACCCCACGTCCGCGATAACCACGCTCGGCTGCCAAAAGGCGCCGGCGAGGTTCTTGCCGGCAGCGAGATCGATAGCCGTCTTGCCGCCGACCGACGAATCCACCATGGCGAGTAGGCTCGTGGGGATCTGTACAAACTTACAGCCGCGCATGTAGGTGGCGGCCACAAAGCCGGACACGTCGCCCACGACGCCGCCGCCGAGTGCCACGACCACGTCGGAGCGCGAAAGCTCGTGCTCGGCCACAAACTCCAGGATGTTGATGTAGGTTTCGGCGCGCTTATGGGCTTCGCCGGCCTCGAAGGTGCAGATGCTCACCTCGTAGCCAGCTGCCTCAAGGCTCTGCTTAACGGGCATCTGATAGAGCGGGCCCACGTTGGTGTCCGTCACGATGACGGCGCGGGTGCCGCCGGCGGTGGTGCGGACGAGCGGACCTGCCTGCTCCAGCAAAAACGTGCCGACGTGCACCTGGTAGGGGCGTGCGGTGTCGATATCGATGGTAATCGCCATAAGCTTCGGTCCTTTCGACCTGGCGTGATAGGTGGTCTAGTGGGAGGCCTCGTCGTCGAGCGCGCGCTTGATGCGGTCGCCCTCGGCAAGGAGATTCTCCAGATAGCGCTGGTCGCGGTCCTTGAGGGCGCGGCTGTAGGCGCCGAGCGACTCGATCAGATGGTCGATCTCGAAGGCGAGCGCGTCGGCGTCGTCGATCATGAGCTCGGACCACATCTGCGGGTTGAGATGCGCCACGCGGGTGAGGTCGCGGTAGCTACCGGCCGAAAAGCCGTGGTGGACTTGGGCGGTCGGGCTCTTTACATAGGCGTTTGAGACGACGTGCGCGAGCTGGCTCGTAAAGGCGATGACGCGGTCGTGCTCGGCGGCGCTCGTTACGCTGAACTTGCCAAAGCCTAAGGGACGCACCATCTCGCGAACCTGGCCCAAAAGCTCCAGCTTAAGCGCGTCGTCCACTGCGGGCGGCACAAGCACGAGCGGTGCGCCCTGGAATAGGTCGGCGCGGGAGTGCGCATAGCCCGAGAACTGCGTTCCCGCCATGGGGTGCGCGCCCACAAAGTAAAAGCCGTGCTCGCGGGCGAGCTCAAAGGCGCGCTCGCACACGATGCCCTTGACGCCCACGGTGTCGATCACCACGGGGCCCATGATGGCCTCGGTATCGGTTGCGTCGGCGAGCGCCTGCGCGTGCGCCTCGAGCCACTCGATGCATGCCTCGGGGTAGCAGGCCAGCACGATAATGTCGCACTCGCCGAGCGTCTCGTCGTTGAGCTCGCCGGCGACGGTGCCCATGCTGGCGGCCGTCATGACATCATCATCGGGGTCCCAGGCCAGCACGCGAACGCCCGCCTGCGCATAGCCGCGGGCGAAGCTGCCGCCGATGAGGCCCAGACCCACGATGCCGGCGCACTTGGGGCCGCCCTGGTTAACGCGTGCGTTTCTCACCGTTCCCATGGACTACTCCATGGTCTCTTGGCAGACAACCTCGCGGATGGCGCGGATGCGGCGCATGGTGTCGTCGAACTGATCGGGGGTGAGGGCCTGGGCGCCGTCGGACCAGGCGCGGCTCGGCTCGTCGTGGACCTCGATCTCCAGGCCGTTGGCGCCGCAGGCGGTCGCGGCGAGCGCCATGGGCTCGACGTAGCGGGTGTAGCCGGTGGCGTGGCTGGGGTCGGCAACGACAGGCAGGTGCGACAGGTGGTGCAGCACCGGCACGGCGTTGAGGTCGAAGGTGTTACGGGTGCGGGTCTCGAAGGTGCGGATGCCGCGCTCGCACAGGATGACGTTGTCGTTGCCCTCGCTCATGATGTACTCGGCTGCCATAAGCAGCTCGTCGATCGTGCCGGACATGCCGCGCTTGAGCAGAATCGGAGTCTTTGTCTTGCCGACCTCCTTGAGCAGGGGGAAGTTCTGGGCGTTGCGGGCGCCGATCTGCATGACGTCAATCTTCTTGTCCAAGAAGACCTGCACGTCGCGTGGGTCCATGATCTCGGTGACGATCGGCATGTCGAGCTCGGCTGACGCCTCGCACAGCAGGTCCAGGCCGGCGGGGCCCATGCCCTGGTAGGCGTAGGGGGAGGTGCGGGGCTTGTAGGCACCGCCGCGCAGCATCGTGGCGCCGGCGGCCTTCACGCGGCGTGCGATGCGGATGAGGTTCTCGCCCTCGACGGAGCACGGGCCGGCGATGACCTGGAACTGATCGCCGCCGATCTTGACGCCGTGGCCGCAGTCGATGACGGAGTCCTCGGGGTGGAACTTGCGGTTGGCGCGCTTGAACGGCTCGGAGACGCGCTGCACGCGTTCGACGACATCCATGGACTCGAGCAGGAACGGGTCGATCTTGGTGGTGTCTCCCACAAGACCGATAATGGTCTCGTTCTCACCGCGAGAGACGTCGGTCTTCAGGCCTTTTTTCTCAATCCAGCTGACGATATGGCTGACGGCCTCGTCACTGGCGCTCTGCTTTAAAATTGCAATCATGGTGTGCCTCTCACCTCGATGGATAACCCTTGCAAAAACGGCCCGCATCGCGAGCCGTGTATATATGGTGCATGAGAGTTTATACTATCTGACTCGCTTTTGCCTTCTAAAGTGGGCCGTTGCGCCGCGTCTTCCTCGGAATTGCAAAGCTTTTTCTTTTATTTTGATAGCCCGTGGTGCACTTGGGTATAATGCCAAACGTTGGCCCTATTAGCTCAGGGGATTAGAGCGTCTGCCTCCGGAGCAGAAGGCCGTTGGTTCGAATCCAACATGGGGCACCATTCCAATTTTGCTCGAACCCGCTGGATGTCCAATCTGGCGGGTTCGCCCTTTTTGTCGTAGTTCAGCGTGACCAGTATCTCGTCCTCCGAGACGACAGCCTGCCACACGAACGCCTTCAGCAGCGTCGCGTCGTCGAGCGCCGTCCCGCACTGCAGGAAGTCGGCGAAGCGCTCCGGGTCTATCCGCTCGTCCGTGATGGCCTCGAGGTCGTACCTCGCGCGCGCCTGCTGCTCTTCCAGCTCGGCTATGCGCTCGTTCACGCCCGGCGCTATCACGCCCTGCTCGATGGCGTTGAGGATGTTCCTCAGGCCCCTCTCCGCGGCCCTGAGCGAGTCCTCGGCCTGCCTGCGGCGAGCCCGCACCTCGGCCGTGTCCGCGCGCTCCGCTACCATGTTGGCTATCTGCAGCGCCTCGCCGCGGTCGCCCAGCAGCCCGCGCAGCGCCGAGGCGATTGAACCTTCCAGCTCCTCGCGCCTGATGTTGCGGACGCACGAGCCCGGGCAGCTGTAGTACTCGTACTTGACGTTGTTGCGGCCCCTGCCGCTCACGCCCTGCAGGTTCCTGCCGCATTCCGCGCACAGCGCCGCCCCCGCTAGGGCGAAGTCGCCCCAGTTCTCGCTCGAGCGCTGCTTGCGGCACTTGATCCCCTGGACCTCCATGAACGTCACCTCGTCCACTATCGCCGGCATCCCGCCCTCGCGGACGATGCCTCCCCACTCGTATCTGCCCGTGTACCTTCGGTCGCGCAGCATCTGCTGCACCATCGCCTGGCCGCACGGGTTGCCCTTGCGCGTCCTGAGGCCGCGCCGCGCGAACTCGCGCGCTATCGCGTTCATGGACATGCGCTCCAGCCTCAGCGCGAAGGCCTCGCGCACCCACGCCGCCTGCGCCTCGTCGACCTCGTACTCGTCGTCCCCGTTCCTCCTGTAGCCGAAGATGCGCACGCCGTTGGTCTTGCACTTGAGGGCGTTGCCCTCCATGCCGCGCTTGGTCCTGATGGCGGTCTTCCTCGACTCGCAGGCGGCGAGCCCCTCGAGCAGCTTCTCGTAGATGATGCCCTCCGGGCTGTCGGGTATCTGCTCGAGCGCCGAGACCAGCTTGACGCCGTGCGTGGCGAGCTCGCGCTTGTATATCGGCGCGTCGTACTCGCCGCGGCTGAATCGGTCCATCATGTAGACGAGGACGATCTCGCTCTCGCCGGCGTTGGCTATCATCCGCTGGAACTCGGGGCGGTCGTCGGTGCGCCCCGACACGGCGCGGTCGCAGTACTCCGCCGCGACCTCGTAGCCCTCGCGCGCGCACCACTCGCGGCAGACGCGCAGCTGGTCCTCGATTGAGGCCTCGCGCTGCCTGTTGCACGAGAACCTCGCGTATATCACTGCCCTCTTTGGCATAATGTGTATGTCACCCTTCCTTCAAGTTGAGTTTGCATGGGTGCACTGGTTAGATGCCCCGTCGGCAGCGCTGGTACCGCTTTAGCCGACGGGGCTCTTTTATCTTCCGAGATAGACAACGGTCACCCTCCATATGGGAAAGCCGTCGTGACCTTCTCGCTTTTGGCAGCAGGCGAAATAGGGGCGTTCGCCGGCATGCTCGGCGAGGGTCTTGTAGTGCACGCACCTCGCGCTGACATCGGCCGCCATCGCCCCATCCACAAAGACGGCGACATGCGGTTTCGCCGTTGACCCGCGAGGAGTCGGGATCAGCTCCGTGGAGACCTCGACCGGAAATACCCCGCTTTTTCTCATGCCGGTCCACTTGTCATCCTCGATGTAGACGCAGTCTCCGTCCACGCCCACCGGCAGTTCTCGCCCGCACGCCTTCGACAGTTCAAGCCTGGTGCGCTCCGATAAGGCGGCCGACTCGCATTCGGGGGAATGCCTTTCCTCGAAGCTGACGTCGCGTCCAAGGCCCTTGCAGGCATCGAGCCACGCGAATATCTCCTCGGGCTCGTCGATCATCATGACGACGGTTGGGATTCCCTTGGCGTACCATCCCGTCATTCTGCACGACACGGTGATCCTGTATCCGAGCTCCGTAATGTCCTTGAACGTGTTTCCGAGAGCCGACGCTGCCCCAAACACCTTTCCTTTGTACGCGAGCGCGAAGCCATTGTCCGTAGTGTCCCATACGCCACCCGTGAGCTCGCTTCTCAGCCGCATTGGCTTCGTCACGACTTCGGCATCGAACACATCACCTTTACGAATCTTCCTCAACGGCTCGCCGTAATAGACGTATACGGTGCGCTCGCACTCACCGCGAAACGATATGGACTTGCCAACGCCAACCTGCTGGCCAATCTTAGCGGCAGCAGCGTCCCCTATCATATCTTTCGCCGTGCTGAGAACGGCGCTAGCGGCGGCTCTCGCAATGTCACCGAACAGACCCATAGGTCATTCCCCCTCGTCCCACGAACCAGTCCCAAGCAACTCATCGACAGAGCACCCATAGAATCTGGCGAGCTTCACAAGCTTCGTTCCATTTATCTCGCGCTGCCCGTTTTCAATCATCGAGTACATGGGTACGCCGATGCCGAGTGCGCTGGCAACCTCTGGCTGCTTCTTCTTGTATTTGAGCCTCGTTTCTTTGAGGCGAAACTTCATGCCCACGGTTACCTCCTGTTTCTAAGCGTGAGCATATTGTACAAAAAGATTTACAAATAGTGAAATCATGCTTGCAAACAGCTGGGCACTAATCTATATTCACGTATTGTGAAGTTCACAAATAGTGAAATGGAGGTGCAAATGAATCCCATTGCTAGCGAACGTGTCCGCATTGGTCTCAGTCAAGAGGACCTGGCAGAGAAGATCGGCCTCAAGAGTCGAGCTACTGTCGCCAGTTATGAGAATGGAGGAGAGATCCCCGGCTCGAAACTGGTGGCGATGACTCGCCTGTTTAAGTGTTCGGCTGACTACCTACTCGGTCTTACCGACAACCGGACGGTGTCCTAAATGGACGCCAAAGAACACGAGGAGAAGCCCAAGACCCCGCGCGAGATAGCGCTCGACACCATGTGTTCGACGCTTCGGGCGGCATACCGGGAATGGGAGAGGAAGGAGGGGAGCAAGAGACAGTGAGGCCATGGTCGACACGTGAGATCCGGTACCTGAGGGAGCACGCCGGCGACGGAGCCAAGGAGATAGCCAAGGCGCTCGGACGGACTACCGAGGCCGTGAAGCTCCAGGCGAGGAAGTGCGGCATATCGCTCCGGCAGCGCTGGATGTGCCCGAAGTGCGGGCGCATGACGTTCAAGCCGCTCAACAAGGCGAACGGCTGGTGCGCGGAGTGCACGAAGGAGGGCCACGTGGCAGACCTCAGGGAGCAGGCCAGCGCGATGCGCGAGGAGGCTGCGAGGTCCAAGCGGAACGACCGCGAGCGGCAGAGGTGCTACAGCGCCAAGAGCCGCGCGAAAAAGTCCCAAAAATAAAGACCCTAAAAAGCACCCTAGCCCTGACCTGCGGAAACATCAGAAGGGAACACAAGATGTACACATACAAAGAAGCGAGCGCCCCCAGCTACCAACTTGTGAGCACTCGCCGAAACAGCCCCAGACATGAGGCTCAGACCATCATAGCACCCAAGGCATACCGACCGACCGTCCGCGAGCAGCTCGACTCCGATGCGTTCAGGGCGGGGGCCATGGCCGGCTTCATCGCCGCCGCGGTACTGTTCGCGGCGATCCTGACCGTCTTCGTCCTCCCGACGATGGACGGCGCGGTCCAGGCGGCAAAGGCGGCATGCGCGGCGGGAGCGGTCAATGCGTAACGACGAGAGGTACCGCCAGAAGCCGATGAGCAACCAGCTCGAGATATTCGGCCTCGGCGCGGACGGCGAGCAGGACATGGCGGACGCGCGCCCGGGGGTAGGCGGGCACCCCCGGGCGGGGGACCTCCGGGGCGAGGCG
>CALBBA010000296.1 GCA_937926755.1 uncultured Collinsella sp. | reverse complement strand
CAACTCCAAGATCCAGATCATCTCCAAGATCGAGAGCCTGCAGGGTATTCAGAACCTGGAAGAGATCATCGAAGTTTCCGACGGTATCATGGTAGCCCGTGGCGATATGGGTGTTGAGATCCCGATGGAAGAGGTTCCGATCATCCAGAAGAGAATCATCAAGCTGACAACTGCAGCTGGTAAGAACGTTATCACTGCTACACAGATGCTGGATTCCATGATGAAGCATCCCCGTCCGACCCGTGCAGAGGCAACCGACGTTGCAAACGCTATCTACGATGGCACAACCGGTATCATGCTTTCCGGTGAGACAGCAAACGGCGATTACCCGCTGGAAGCTGTTCAGACCATGGTTCGTATCGCAGAGCGCGCAGAAAAGGATATCGACTATGTAGGCCGTCTGCAGAAGACTGGTGCAAGACTTCCTCAGGAGCAGGATACAACCACTTCTATCTGCCACGCAACCTGCACCGTTGCTACTGACCTGAATGCAGCAGCAATCATCCCGGTATCCATGTCTGGCTTTACTTCCGGCATGGTAGCACGTTTCAAACCCAACTGCCCGATCATCGCATGCACAACCAGCCGTCTGGTATGGCGTCAGATGAACCTGCAGTGGGGCGTAACTCCTCTGCTGATCGCAGAAGAGAACACTGCAGAGGATCTGTTCCGTGAAGCAGTTAAGGCTGCAGAGAACGCAGGTCTGATCAAGAAGGGCGACAAGGTCTCCGGCCAGATCAAGTCCATCACCGACTTCGGTGTGTTCATCGGTCTCCCGGGCGGCATTGACGGTCTCGTCCACCTCTCCGACCTTTCCTGGAATGAGTCCGGTGAAGAAGCCGTTCGCAAGTACAAGAAGGGCGACGAACTCGAAGCCGTCGTTCTCGCGATCGACACGGAACGTGAACGCATCTCCCTCGGCATCAAGCAGATGGGCGGCGATCCGTTCTCCAACTTCGCTTCCACCCACGACAAGAACACGCTCGTCAAGGGTACGGTGAAGTCCGTTGACGCCAAGGGCGCCGTCATCGACCTCGGCAACGACGTCGAAGGCTACCTCCGCGCTGCTGAAATCTCCGCCGACCGCGTTGAAGACGCCACGACGCGTCTCGCCGCCGGCGACGAAGTCGAAGCTCTCATCACGAACATCGACCGCAAGAACCGCTCCATCCAGCTCTCCATCCGTGCGAAGGACGCTGCTGAAGCCCGTGACGCTCTCGATCGTCTCAACGCCGATGCCACGGCTGCCTCCGGCACGACCAACCTCGGCGCTCTCCTCAAGGCCAAGCTCGAACAGAGGTAATTCTGAACGAAGCTGATCCGCGGGGATCGAAGGGCTCCGGTCCGACGGTCCCCAGAGGAACACAAAAAAGGCTGCGGCATGAAAATGCCGGCAGCCTTTTTTCGTGATGACAGCGCGGGATTTGTCCCGAGCCCGCATCGCGTGCCACAATGTCACCGAATCCTGACTAACGACAAGAAAAGGCCTTTTATGGAATCCGAACTTTGGTATCTGGTCCTCATTCCCGTGCTCTTCGCCGCAGGCTGGTGGGCCCGTGGGCTCGACGCAGGCGAGCGCGAGCGGAATTCCAGGCGGCTCCCCGAGGCGTATTCGCGCGGGGTGGCCATGCTCATGAGCGACCGTCCCGACAAGGCCATCGATCCCTTCATCGAAGTCGTCAGGCTCGACCCCGAGCTCATCGAGCTCCACCACGTGCTCGGCACGCTCTTCCGCCGCCGCGGCGAGTTCGAGCGCGCGATCAAGCTCCACAACCACCTTGTCAACCGCGAGGATATCCCCGAGGAGGACCGCGTCAAGGCGCTCCAGGCTCTTGGCGAGGACTACATGACCGCTGGCCTCTTCGACCGCGCCGAGGAGACCTACCGCAGGCTCCTGCGCAACCCCACCGAACATCTGGACGCGCTGCGCGCGCTCCTTAAGATCTACTGCATCGAGCACGAGTGGACCTCCGCCATCGACGTCTCGCGCCAGCTCGAGGTGCAGGCGGGTGAAAATCTCGCTTCCGAGATCGCCCACTACTACTGCGAGCTCGCCGAGGAGGCCGTCCGCCGCAAGGACTTCGAGCTTGCCGACGACCACGTTCGTCATGCGCTTGAAAAGTGCCCCGAGTCTCCGCGTGCGGGCATTGCCGCTGGCGCCGTCGCGCTCTCGCTCGGCAACGCCGAACGTGCCCTGCGCTGCTGGAACGGCGTCATGCAGCGCACGCC
>CALBBA010000295.1 GCA_937926755.1 uncultured Collinsella sp. | reverse complement strand
GTGCCCGTCAGGGCAACGCGCACGCCGGCAGGCAGGAGCTTGGCGGCGCGCGCCTCCTGCGTGAGCGGATTTTTAATGTACTGTGCCTCATCGAGCACCACGCGGGCAAAATCCCGCTCGACGTACTCGTCGATATCGCGCCGCATAAGGTCATACGACGTCACGACCACGCTATGCTCGGCCACGCCGGCGATCTGCACGCGGCGTTGAGCCTTGGCGCCCACGATGGCGCACACATCGAGCGAGGGAGCAAAGCGCTCCAGCTCGGCAGTCCAGTTGTACACGAGCGACGCGGGGCACACCACGAGCGTGGGCTTGGTGTCCCCCGCCTCCACGCGCGCCAGGATATGCGCGATCATCTGCAGGGTCTTGCCCAGGCCCATGTCATCGGCCAAGATGCCGCCGAGCCCCAGGTGCTCGAGTGAGCCAAGCCACTGGTAGCCATCGACCTGGTAGCCACGCAGCGTGGCCTTGAGCGAGGCGGGCACCGTAAAGTCCATCTTACCGAGCGTGTCCAGGCGCTCGACGGTGCGACGGAACGCGGCGTCGCGATCGGCCTCGAGCGCGGGCGTGCGCGCGAGCATGCTGTCGACAAACAGGGTGCTCGACGCGGGAAGCGACACGCCATCGAGCAGGTCGACGGCATCGACGCCCAGGTCCTCGGCAAGGCCAAAGGCGGCGCGGGCACCCTCGTCCAAGCGCACGATGTCGCCGGATGTCAGGCGTGCAAACGTCTGATGGCGCTTGTACGAGTCGAGATAGATGGCAAGGTCTGCCGCCGAAAGCCCGCTCGCGCCCAGCTCGACGTCGAGCAGGTTGCTCTTGACGGTCGCGCGCACCGAAAGCTTGGGCGCGGGACGCACCGAGATCTGGCGCAGGCGGTCGCTGAGCATGACCTCGCCCAGCTCGGACAAGGCGGCAAGACCCTCGGTGAGCAGGCAGAACAGGCTCTCGTCGTCGCGCTCCTCAAACGCCAGGCCGCCCTCGTGGAAATCGAAGTACATGGCAGCCGTGTCCATAACGCGAACCTCCGCCACCACGTCGCGGGGCGGCACGCCGGCGCGTTGGTCCTCGAAGGGGCTTCCCGGAGCACCCAGGCTAAAGAGATTTGCCGACCAATCACCGTAGGTAACCGTAATCTTGCAGGTCACAAGCCCGTCGTCGACACCGATTACCATGGCAAAGCTCGGCTCGGGCGCCACGGTGTCGAGCACGGCCGGGGG
>CALBBA010000294.1 GCA_937926755.1 uncultured Collinsella sp. | reverse complement strand
AAATCCAAGGGTTATACCCTAAGAGCAAACCACCCCTTTTAGGGGTGGTTTTGATGGGGGCACGAATGGTCCGCTCCGACCTGCAAAATCTGTGCTCACGGTGCGAATGGCGCCCCTAACCTTAAACTTTAGCTTGAACTTAGCTATAATGCGCTACGTTCCTGCCAGGCTGTGGTTGCGGACGGACGAAATGTCCATCCTAGTCCAAGACAGACGCGGTCAAAGGGATCCACGTAAGCGACCGCGTGCGCGCGGCGCGATCATGGCGCGTCCTAGATGTAAGCCGCACCGTCCGTTCTACTTTCTTTGGGGCAATACCGCCTCGCGGGCGAGCGGGCCAGTCGTGAAGGTGGCTATGGCCTCCCGAGCAAACACCCCGGTGCGCAAGTGTGGGGTCAAATACCAGGTCAGCTGGTGGGAACACCCGTTATTCCGCGCAACGCACGGATTGTATACGACACAGAAGGCAGGGTAGTGGACATGGTGAGGGGCAGCTTGATGCACACGGCTCGGTTAGGTGCTGGGACCGCGGCGGTCATTGCCGTATTGGGTTTGAGCGGATGCGCGTTCAACCCACTGTCCACGTTCACGACACCCACGATTGACCAGATCGAGCGCGAGACCGTCACGCCGACGGTGTCGGATGATGTCCTGGTCACTCCCGGCACCCTGACGGTTGCCCTCGATACCTCCGATGCGCCGCAGGCCATGCAGGGCGCTGACGGCGAGCTCACGGGGTATGCAGTCGACGCTGCCCGCGCCCTCGCAAGCCGCATGGGCCTTAAGGTCGCCTTTGTCGATGCGTCCTCGGCAGGTTCCGCGCTCGGCGACAAAAAGGCTGATATCTTTATCGGCGAGATCAACTCCACAGACGGGGACGTTAGCTCGCTCGGCACCTGCCTGTACGATGCCGCTTCTGTGTTCGGTAAAACCAGCGATGGTGGGTCGCTAAGCGTTTCCACCGATACCCTTAACACGTCTACCCTGGGTGTCCAGATGTCCTCGGCCTCGCAGGAGGCGCTTGCTAAGCAGAGCATTACCGCCAACCAAAAGACCTACTCCAACATCAACGAGTGCTTTGAGGCGCTCGAGTCCGGCGAGGTCGACTATGTGATCTGCGACTCCACGGCCGGCGGCTACCTTGCACGCCTGATGAGCGAGGTCTCCTATGCCGGTTCGCTCGAGGCGCCCTCGACGCTTGGTGTTGCGGGCCTCTCGTCCAATGACGAACTGTGCCGTGCCGTGAGTGATGCCCTCGACGACATCACGGTCGACGGTACGCTCGAGGCGGTTCACTGCGTCTGGTACGGTCAGATTCCCTACGACCTCACCACTAAGACGGTTTCGGGCGCTAACGTGCAACCGGGCGACTCTGAGTCCAGTGAGACCACGTCCTCCGGCAGCGAGTCTTTCGATTCCAACAATGAGACCGCATCCTCCGAGGACAAATCGTCCAGCCAGGAAGACACTATCACCGACGACGACATTAACAAGCTCAATAGCTAGTTATTGCTAGGGGTGGCGTCTCCTACGCGCTAGGAGGGACGCCTCTTCACGGTTTCAACACGCATCGCCGGGCTCTCCCAACAGGGGAGCCCGGCTTTTTCGTTTCCAAAAAACCAGCAGGTCAAAGACATTTTTTAGGTGCAAAAGCAAAGTCGCCGTCGCTCTTCCATAGCGCACTTTGCCACAGAAAAGTGCGAGACTTCGGTATGCGGTACCAAGCAATCGTTATTCGGGTCTTTAGGAATCCGCGTGATTAAATGCACGGCAATGGGTACATAGCCAGTACAGTAAGTCCCCGAGGCAGATTGGAGCCACGTATGGATATCAAGGTTTCTGGACGCAAGACGACGGTAACCGATGCTCTGCGTGCGCATGTGGATGAGAAGATCGGCGAGGCGCTCAAGGTTTTCGATATCGAGCCCATGACAGTCGACGTCGTGCTTCGTTATGAGAAGAACCCCTCGAACCCCAACCCGGCAATCGTCGAGGTTACGGTTCGTGCCCGCGGTTCGGTGATTCGCGTTGCCGAGCACGGCGCAGATATGTACGCCGCCATCGACCTCTCCGCCGATAAGGTCACCCGCCAGCTGCGCAAGTTCAAGACCAAGGTCGTGGACAACCGCCAGGGCGGTGCCAGCGCAGCGGATGTCGCACCGGTCGAGCGCGTCGAGGATCTGGCCGACCTGCTGCTGCCCGAGGAGGAGGACGACCTGCTCGTCCGCGAGAAGGTCATCGATGTCACCCCGATGACCGAGGAGCAGGCGCTGGTGCAGACCGATCTGCTCGGCCACGACTTCTACGTGTTCGAGAACGCGACGACTGGCCTCATCAATGTGGTGTATCACCGTAAGAATGGTGGATATGGCATCATCAAGCCCCGCATCGAAACACTTGACGAGTAAAATACGTTAACTTGCATGAGTTAACGGTTGGCGGCCATCCCATGCGGGTGGCCGCCTTTTTACGTAAGGAGTCGCTTTGATGGACAAGGCCGCATCCGCCGGTCATTCGGACCGTTGCCGCATCGTCGTCGATACCTGCTGCGACTTTAGCCCCGAGGTCGCCGCGAACCTCGATGTCGATATCCTGGGTTTCCCCTTCATTATCGATGGCGAAGAGCGCACGGACGACATCTGGTCGAGCATCACACCCAAGGAGTTCTACGACCGGATGCGCGCCGGTGCCCGCGTGTCCACCTCGGCTGTGTCGCTCGGTCGCTATATCGAGTTCTTTACCGAGTGCGCCAAAGAGGGCACGCCCACGGTCTACCTGTGCTTTACCTCGGCGCTGTCGTCGAGCTACAACTCCGCGTGCCAGGCGGCAGATGCCGTGCGCGCCGAGTATCCCGATTTTGAGCTTTACGTGGTCGACAACGCTCTGCCCTGTGCGACCGGCGCGCTCTTGGCGCTCGAGGCCGTGCGCCAGCGTTCGGCGGGACTGACCGCCAAGCAGCTGGTCGATTGGGCAAACGAGGCAAAGACCTACGTCCACGGTTACTTTACGCTCGAGAGCTTCGACGCACTGGCTGCCGGTGGCCGCATTCCGCCCGCGGCGGCACAGCTCACGGCAAAGCTCGATGTCAAGCCCGAGCTCTCCTACGACCTTGCCGGCTCGCTGTCGCTGATCGGCGTCAACCGCGGCCGCAAGAAGGCGCTCAAGTCCATTCTCAAGTCGTTCCGCGAGAACTACGTGCCCGACCGCACCATGCCCATCGCAATCATGACGGCCGATGCCGAGAAGGACGGCGACTGGCTCGAAGCTGCCATCCGCAAGGAGGAGGGCTGCGCCGACGTCACG
This sequence comes from uncultured Collinsella sp., assembly GCA_937926755.1. Classification (GTDB taxonomy): domain Bacteria; phylum Actinomycetota; class Coriobacteriia; order Coriobacteriales; family Coriobacteriaceae; genus Collinsella. The sequence continues at coordinate 19,123 of CALBBA010000294.1, read as the reverse complement.
ATCATTCGCAGCTCCGTGGGTCCCACCATTGGCTCGCACGTGGGCCCCGGCATGGTGGCCTGCGCGTTTTGGGGTAAGAACCGCGCCGACAAGGCGTCGCTTTCCGACCGCATCGCCCGCCGCGTGCGCGGTCAGTAGGCAAGTAACGCGGCCGTAATCGATCCCAACTCACAGCCCAAACGCTGGCACCGAGTATTCAACCTGGTAATAACACCCAACCCAAAAGGAAAGGCTTCATGGCAAACAAGCTCTCTGTCGCATTCATCGGCACCGGAATCATGGGTGCTCCTATCGCCGGCCACATCCTGGATGCCGGCTATCCCGTCACGGTCAACAACCGCACCAAGTCCAAGGCCGCCGCGCTTATCGAGCGCGGTGCCGCCTGGGCCGATACGCCGGCCGATGCCGCGGCGAACGCCGACGTCGTCTTTACCATGGTGGGCTATCCCTCCGAGGTCGAGGAGCTCTACCTGGCGGGCGACGGCCTGCTCGCGTGCACCAAGCCGGGCGCGGTCTTGATCGACCTCACCACGAGCTCGCCCGAGCTCGCCCGTGACATTGCCGAGGCCGCCCAGGTTTCTGGCCGCATGGCGTTTGACTGCCCCGTCACCGGCGGCGAGTCGGGCGCTATCGCCGGTACGCTCACGGCTATCGTGGGTGCTACCGAGAACGACATCGCGCCGGTCCGCGACATCCTTGCCACCTTTGCGGCCAACATCTGCTGCTTCGACGGCGCCGGCAAGGGCCAGGCTGCCAAGCTCGCCAACCAGGTGTCGCTGGGCGCCTGCATGGTCGGCATGGCAGACGCCATGGCATTTGCCGAGCTGAGCGGCCTTGACCTGGAGAAGACCCGCCAGATGATCCTGGGCGGTACCGGCAAGTCCGGCGCCATGGAGAGCCTGGCGCCCAAGGCGCTCGACGGCGACTACAAGCCCGGCTTTATGGTTGAGCACTTCATTAAGGACCTGCGCTTGGCACTCGCCTATGCCGACGACCGCGAGCTTGCGCTGCCCGGCGCCGACGTGGCCTTTACGCTCTACGACATGCTCGACGCCATCGGTGGTGCCAAGCTGGGCACCCAGGCCATCACGGTCCTCTATAAGGAGGAGGCCGACGCCATCGCCGCCGGTCTGGACTGGTCGCAGTATCGTCCCGAGGAGCATGGCGCTCACGAGGACGGCTGCGGTTGCGGCGAGCACGGCGACGACCATGAGTGCGGTTGTGGCCACCACCATGGCGAGGACCACGAGTGCTGCGGCGGCCACGGCCATGACGACGGCCATGAGTGCTGCTGCGGCCACCATCACGGGGAGTAGCGCCCATGAGCTGGACGTTCGTGGTGCTTGCGCTGGTGCTCTTTCTCTTTGCGATCTACATTGGCTTTTTGTGCGGCCAGTGGGCGTGCGAAAAGCGCGTGATCACCAAGCGCGACTACTGGATTGCCAATTTTGCAGGAGCGGCGGCAGTCGTCCTACTGACCTGGGTGTTCTCGCTGTTCCCGCTGGTGCAGTTTGCGCCGATCGGCTGGCTCGGCGGCTTTATCGCCGGTCTTAAGATGAGCTTTGGCGAGTCCGTCGGTCCGTGGCGCAAGCACGACGAGGTCTTTAACGTCAACAAGGCTCATCGCGCCGCCGCCGACGCGGGCGACGCTGAGGAACGCCGCCGTGCGCGTCGCAATGGCGCGGCCGACCGACAGCTCATCTCGGTCACCGATGACAGCAAGGGTGCTGGCAAGCACGCCAAGAAATAAAAAGAAGAGGTAACTATGGCAGAAAACAAAGACGAACAGCTCACCGACGAGGAGCTGGCACAGCTTCAGCTGGCAGAGGAGAACGGGAACGCGGCCGATCGCTTGGTCCGGGAGCTCGGCTGCCCCACGCGCCGCATCCGCCAGTTTGCCGCCCGCGTGTTGCACCTGCTTGCCGAGCGCGATCCGCAGCGCGTCGTGCCCTGCGTACCCGCGTTGATCGAGGCGCTCGACCGCCCCGAGGCGCAGACCCGCTGGGAGGCCCTCGATGCTCTGACGGCGCTCGCCACCGCCTGCCCCGAGCAGCTGGGCGATGCCTTTGAGGGCGCCGAGACCGCACTGTTCGACGAGATCTCCTCCACGCTGCGCTATGCCGCCTTCCGCCTGCTGTGCGTGTGGGGTGCCACGAGCGTCGAGCGCTCGCGCGAAGCTTGGCCCATCCTGGACGAGGCCATCCAGTGCTACCACGGCGACCTTGAGTATCGCGACATGCTCGGTTGCCTGTACGAGTTTTGCCAGGGCGAGATCGACGCCGAGGTTGCCGAGAAGCTTGCGCTGCGCCTTAAGTTCGATGCCGAGAACGGTAAGGGCAGCTATCTCAAGGCCCGTTCGAGCGAGATTTGCGAAATGCTTGTTAAACGTTTTGGCCTGGATCTCTCCAAAAAGAAGAAGCGTGCTAGCGTTAAAAAATCTGACGACGCCGAAGACGAGGAGTAACAGATTATGGCGCACGATGTAGTCCTGATCCCCGGTGACGGTATCGGTCCCGAGATTACGCAGGCCATGCGCCGCGTGGTCGAGGCTACCGGTGTCCAGATCAATTGGAACGTCCAGGAGGCCGGCGCCGGCGTCATGGACGAGTTTGGCACGCCGCTGCCCCAGCACGTGCTCGATGCGGTCGCCGAGACCAAGGTTGCCATCAAGGGCCCCATCACCACGCCGGTCGGTACGGGTTTCCGCAGCGTCAACGTGGCCCTGCGCAAGCACTTCGACCTGTATGCCTGCGTGCGCCCCTGCCTGTCGCAGCCGGGCGACGGCTCGCGCTTCCGCGACGTCGACCTGGTCATCGTGCGCGAGAACACCGAGGACCTCTACGCCGGCATCGAGTTCGATGAGGGCGCTGCCGAGGTCGAGGAGCTCTCGCAGCTCGTCGAGCGCTCGGGCCAGAAGACCTTCGCCGCGGATTCCGCCATCTCAATTAAGCCGATTTCCATCGCCAAGAGCCGCCGCATTGTGGAGTATGCCTTTGAGTATGCCCGCCGCTGCGGCCGCAAAAAGGTGACGGCCGTGCACAAGGCCAACATCATGAAGGCGACCGACGGCCTGTTCCTGCGCGTGGCGCGCGAGGTGGCCGCCAACTATCCCGATATCGAGTTCAACGACAAGATCGTCGACGCCACCTGCATGGGTCTGGTCCAGAACCCCAACGACTTCGATGTCCTGGTGCTTCCCAACCTGTACGGCGACATCGTGAGTGACCTGTGCGCCGGCCTCGTGGGCGGCTTAGGGATGGCCCCCGGCTCCAACATCGGTGCCGATTGCGCCATCTTTGAGGCAACGCACGGCTCCGCGCCCGATATCGCTGGCCAGGATATCGCCAACCCCACGGCCGAGATCCTCTCTGCTGCGATGATGCTCGATCACCTGGGCGAGAACGACGCTGCCAATCGCATTCGCGCCGCCGTATCTGCCACGCTCGACGAGGGCGAGCAGGTTACCGGTGACGTGCGTCGTGCCCAGACCGGCTCCGTTGAGGGTGCTGTGGGCACGCAAGCTTTTGCCGATGCCGTTATCGCGCACCTGGCCTAAGGTATGCACACTGCAAACGCCTAAATAGTACTTAAGTGTTTGCGTATAACCTGAGAATCAATACGCCCGGCGCTCTGTCGGGCGTATTCTATTGCGGACTATGTTTCCTAACAAGGAGTAACTGATATGGGTCTGATTCAAAAGAAGGACGAGAAGGACGAGATCGACGGCATCCAGATCATCGAGCGCGGCGAAGGCCCCGACGGTGACGAGGACGAGAAGATCGACCTGGTCGCCGGTACGTCTGCCGAGCACATTGCTGCCGGCACGACCGCCGAGGAGGAGGATGCCCGCCTGGAGGCTCAGATTGCCGCGGATGCCGCTGACGAGAACCTCATGCCCGAGGAGCAGGACGAGGATGACTCCGACGAAGACGACCATGCATCCAAGCACAAGAAGACGATGATTGCCGCCTTTGTGGTCGCTATCGTGATCGCTGCTGTGGTCGGCTTCTTTATCGGCAACGGTGGTTTTGGCGGCAAGGGCGTCGGCTCGGCGACCCTGACCGAGGACCAGCTCGATTCGACCGTGGCAAGCTACAGCTACAACGGCAAGAAGAGTGACATCACCGCGCGCGAGGCCATCGAGAGCCAGTACAGCCTCGATACCGTCAAGGATGGCGATGGCAACTACACCGCTCCCTCTGCCGACGTCATCCTGTCCTACGTGCGCAACAAGATTCTGCTCGATGCTGCCGAGGACGAGGGCATCACCGTCTCTTCCAAGGAGATGAAGAAGTACGCCGAGGAGTCCATCGGCACTTCGGACTACAAGACCATGGCCACGCAGTACGGCGTGTCCAAGGACCAGGCCAAGCAGATCGTCCGCCAGTCCGCGACGCTGCAGAAGCTCTACAAGAAGAAGGTCGGCGACAGCTCCGCAAGCATGCCGACCGCCCCGACCGAGCCTGCTGACGGCAACGAGGAGACCGCGAGCAAGGACTACGCCGACTACATCATCAACCTTGCCGGCGACGAGTGGGATAGCGAAAAGGGTACCTGGAAGGACGCCGATAGCACCTACGCTAAGGCCTTCGCTGACGATGCCTTTACGGCCGATAGCGCTACCTACAAGCAGGCCATGACCGCCTATTACACCGCCTACCAGCAGTACTCTTCGCAGGCTTCGAGCGCCAGCTCCAAGTGGACCGAGTATGCTAACGGCCTGTACGCCAAGGCCAACATCAGCATCTACGGCCTGTTTGCGTAAGGTTTGCCTGAGCCGCCGAGCGCGTAGCTGAAATATCTGAATAGCCCGCTAGAACGGATGTTGTTCTAGCGGGCTATTTGCGTTTAGGCGCTGGTGGCTAAATTATGCCTATGAATCTTTAAGTCCAAAAAGATTATCGGCTTCATCGTCAGGCATATATTCCAGTACATCGCCCGGTTGGCAGTCGAGTGCCCGGCATATCGCGTCAAGAGTTGAAAAGCGCACGGCAGAAACCTTGCCCGTCTTGATGCGCGACATATTGACCTGGGAGATGCCCACGCGTTCCGCAAGCTCTTTGGATGAGATCTTGCGTTCGGCAAGCATGCGGTCGAGCCGCAGAATAATCATGGATTCCCCCTAGAGCAACTCGTCATCTTGTTTTTGCAGGATATACCCGTAGCGGAAGATGCTGGCAATCAGGCTAAAAATCAGGCCCGCAAAGAGCATGGAGAGGTCGAGATGCTGGCCGCCAAGCGCATCCGTAAAGCTACCGCCAAATCCTGAGAGTATCAGCCCTGTGACTATGGCACCAAAAAGTTTCACGGCGGCGCCGCCGATAAGGAACAAATGTCCTATTTGACGTAGTATGCGGATGCATTCGAGGTCAAAGGGCCTGCCCGCCTTTTCAATGGCGGAGAAAAACCTGTATGCGCTTAGCGCGATGGCAAGCGCGAGGCATGCCATCATGCCGCTCCCTATGGCAGTATGACCGTCGTGCGCGACAAGCATAAGAGGGGTCTGTTCGTTGGCGCCGACGAGAGCGAGAATTGGCCCTTCGCCAGCCGTAAGCTCTACGGATTGGAGACAGAACCCTTGGGAGAGGCTAGGCAATATGAGTAGAAGCTCGATTGCAATGACTGCGAGAAGTCCCAGAGCGAGCGCTACGGCGGTGCAGATTGTGGCCCATTTGCAGATGTGAGCGAGCTTCCTCAGATCGGCTATTGCCTGTTCGCGGTTGATGGATTCATTCGATTTGGATACGTTCCAGCGGATCATAGCTCCTCCAACCAATGTCTTGGATGATACTTGTATCTTATATCATACTTAATGATAAACGATAAACAATTACAGAATAGAGTAAGTAATGTTTGTGAGACGAATAGCGTGAGCTATTAGCTCATTTTGGATGCTGGAGTTTGGCGCGCGGGGGATGAGGACAAATGCCAAAACTTCCCGTGATCGTTCCCGTGATTGCGCAAGCGCTCCATTGTGTTTCCCTAATTCATATGGGAAAACAGCTGCAAACGAATGCAAATAACCGGTGAACGGTCGAAAACTACCGTTCACCGATAATCTCAAAACTGGTTCTAACTGGTATTAAGTCAAAAAGACCAATTCACAAATCTTCACAATGACCTGCAATTTTTCTTTACGCTATTTTTAGCCGCCCTGCGTTGTATTGACACGAAAAGAGTTCCGATCTTTCGCCATAACATTTCGAAACGGTTTCAAAACCGCAGGTAGAAGTGTTAACGAGCGGTAAACGGTCGAAATATCACCGTGAGCGGTGCAAAAACGTTTTACTGTTTGAATCAGCGAAAGCGATCTCTTCTGGGGTGATATAGTGACAACAACACGTCACGTGGTTACTACCAGTTTAGAAACCACTGGTCTTCAAAGAACGCTTTCTAAGAAGCTTTAAGGGCAAGTGCCCGCTGGCTTCCGAAAATCATCGGACTCAGATCGTACACACCTTCGGAAGGGAAATTTGAATGGTTGGCTTTATTCTTACCGGTCATGGACAGTTCGCACCCGGCCTTGCAAGCGCTATCGCTATGGTTGCCGGCGACCAGCCTGCTTTTACCGTCGTTCCTTTTGAGGGCGACCAGGCTGCTTCCTACGGTGAGGATCTCCGCGCCGCTATTACCGCCATGCGCGAGGAGTGCGATGGCGTGCTCGTCTTTACCGACTTGCTCGGTGGTACCCCGTTCAACCAGTCGATGATGATTGCCCAGGATGTCGACAACGTCGAGGTTCTGACTGGCACCAACCTTCCCATGGTTATTGAGCTCCTGTTCCTCCGCGGCAATGCCACGCTCGCCGAGCTTGGCGAGCAGGCCGTGACCGTTGGCCAGACGGGCATCACCGCCCAGACGGTCGCATCCGTTGCCGGCTCCGAGGAAGAGGATATCTTCGGCGACGAGGACGGCATCTAATGGCCGATTTCGGAGCCAACGTCCTGAGCTCCTCGGTCGCCCTTTTAGGCCTGCTTGTCATCATGGGCTTGATTTACACCATCTGGTCGCAAATCAACATGAAGAAGAAGCAGAAGTACTTCAAGGAGCTGCACACCGAGCTCAAGCCGGGTCAGGAGGTTCTTTTCGCCGGCGGTATCTACGGAACCGTCAAAGGCATCGAAGGCGAGAAGGTCCAGATCAAAGTCCGATCCGGAGCCGTCGTAGATGTTTCGCGTTACGCGATTCAGGAGATCGAGTAACTGTCGTCAGCAAATATCGAAAGGAAGCTGATCAACATGGCAGAACCCAACATTCTTCTTACCCGCATCGATAACCGACTGGTTCATGGTCAGGTTGCCACCCAGTGGAACTCCACCTTGGGCTCCAACCTCATCCTCGTCGCCAACGACGACGTGGCGTCCAACACCATGCGCCAGAACCTCATGAAGATGGCCGCTCCCGCCGGCGTCGCTACGCGTTTCTTCTCCCTGCAGAAGACCATCGACGTCATTGGCAAGGCGAGCCCGCGCCAGAAGATCTTCATCGTGGCCGAAACACCGGAAGACGTGCTTACGCTCGTCAAGGGCGGTGTGCCTATAAAGAAGGTAAACATCGGCAACATGCACATGTCGGAAGGAAAGCGCCAAGTCGCCACCTCCGTCGCAGTTAACGACGAGGATGTCGCTGCGTTTAAAGAGCTGCAGGAATTGGGGGTGGAGTTGGAGATCAGGCGCGTTCCGAGCACGCCTGTTGAGGACACGAGCAAGCTCTTCTCGTAATCCTCGTGATCCACGTTGTCGGGAGTGAAACCCTGACATTCTGTACGTGATATCCAAAGTGCGTACATACATTTTGAAAGGAGGAGCAAGATGGAATACTCGATCATCCAGATCGCTCTGGTCTTCGTTGTTACGTTCATCGCGGCAATCGACCAGTTTGACTTCCTCGAGTCTCTCTATCAGCCCATCGTCACCGGCGCCGTCATCGGTCTTATCCTTGGCGACCTCAACACCGGTCTTCTCGTGGGTGGTACCTATCAGCTCATGACGATCGGCAACATGCCGATCGGAGGCGCTCAGCCGCCTAACGCCGTCATCGGCGGCATCATGGCAGCCATTCTCGCTATCGCCACGGGCCTCGAGCCCAACGCGGCAGTCGGCCTCGCCATTCCGTTCGCTCTGCTTGGCCAGCTTGGTGTTACCCTGGTCTTCACGCTTATGTCCCCGCTTATGTCCACGGCCGATAACATGGCTCACAACGCGGACACCAAGGGCATCGAGCGCCTGAACTACTTCGCCATGGCTCTGCTTGGCCTGATCTTCGCTGTCGTCGTCACCCTGTTCTTCATCGCTGGCGCTACCATCGGTCAGACCATCGCTTCTGCCATCCCGACTTGGCTGCAGACCGGTCTGTCCGCTGCAGGCGGCATGATGCGCTTCGTCGGCTTCGCCGTCCTGCTCAAGGTTATGATGAACCGCGATATGTGGGGCTTCTTCCTCATGGGCTTTGGCCTCGCGCTCATCACCGTTGCCAACGATTCTCTGGCAACCCCTGCCCTGCTCATCCTCGCTCTCATCGGCTTCGGCATCGCTTTCTGGGACTTCCAGCAGCAGACCGAGCTGAAGGGTGCAGCTGTTTCTGACGGAGGTGACTTCGAAGATGGCATCTAATGAGTATGTGATCCCGGAGCACTACGAGGATCTCACTCCTGCTCCGCAGCTCGACCAGAAGACCCTCAACAAGATGGCTTGGCGCTCCTGCTTCCTGCAGGCATCGTTCAACTACGAGCGCATGCAGGCCGCTGGCTGGCTTTACTCCATCATCCCCGGTCTGGAGAAGATCCACACCAACAAGAACGACCTCGCGGCTTCCATGAGCCACAACCTGGAGTTCTTCAACACCCACCCGTTCCTCGTCACCTTTGTTATGGGTATCGTGCTTTCGCTCGAGCAGAACAAGGTTGACATCCCCACGATCCGCGCCGTCCGCGTTGCCGCAATGGGCCCGCTCGGTGGTATCGGTGACGCTCTGTTCTGGCTGACGCTCGTGCCTATCACGGCCGGCATCACCTCCAACATGGCCATCAACGGCAACGCCGCTGCACCGATCATCTTCCTGGTGATCTTCAACGTCGTCCAGTTCGCTCTGCGCTTCTGGCTCATGAACTGGTCCTACAAGCTTGGCACCAGCGCTATTGACGCTCTGACTGCCAACATGCAGGCCTTCACGCGTGCCGCTTCCATCATGGGCGTCTTCGTCGTCGGTTGCCTGGTCGTCACCATGGGTGGCACCCAGATCAACCTCAACATCCCGAACGGCACCACCCGTGGCCTTGCCGCCACTACCGTGATCGTCTCCGAGAAGGAGGCCGAGAACTTCACCGGTATGGAGGGCATCGATACCGAGACCGCTGAGGCCGGCACCATCGCCATGACCGATGAGGACGGCAACGCCCTCACCGCTTCCGATGCCGACGGCAACGCTGTCGAGTGCGGCGTCACCGATCTGGGCAACGGCATGGAGTCCGTTACCTACGGCACCGTCACCGAGGATCCGGTCAACTTCTCCGTTGCCGACACCCTCAACACCATCGTCCCGAAGCTCGTCCCGCTTATGCTTACGCTGCTGCTTTACTACATGTTCGCTAAGCACAGCTGGACCCCGACCAAGGGCATTCTGCTGCTCTTCGTTCTGGGCATCCTGGGCGCTGGCCCGCTTGGTCTCTGGCCGAGCATCTGGTAAGGCTCTAGCTTGAGGGGTGTGTCCCTACGCGGCTCACACCCCGACCCCTTAAGCCATGTGTATGTTAAAAGCCGCGTGCTCGAAAGAGCGCGCGGCTTTTGTTCTCTTAATGATTCGGGTGTTGCAGACCGATAATGCTTAACACCCAAGGTAGTAGCCTAGTTTGAGCAAAAGGGAGGATGGGATGGCGATCGGAGCGCGTAAGCAACCGCTGTACGATCAGCTGGTCGATATTCTGACCGAAAAGATTGACCATGAATATCGCGCCGGTGACATGATTCCTTCCGAGCGCGAACTTTCGGAGCGCTATGGTCTCTCGCGCACTACGGTACGCCTGGCTCTGCAGGAACTGGAGCGTTTAGGACTGGTGGTTCGGCAGCACGGTCGCGGTACCTTTGTGACCGACCGTTCGGCAAAGGCAACCAATCTTATGCAGTCCTACAGCTTTACTGAGCAGATGCGCGCGATGGGTCGCGACCCCGAGACCACGATTCTCGAGTTTTGCGAGATGGAGGCCGATAAGAATCTGGCCGAGCATATGGGATTGCGTATCGGTGATCGCATTTTTAAGCTTAAGCGCCTTCGTTCTGCCGACAACATGCCCATGATGGTCGAACGCAGCTATCTACCGGTTCGTCAATTTCTGTCCCTAAAGCGACCGCTGCTGGAGCGTAAGCCGCTTTACGATGTGATTGAGCAAGACTTTCAGCAAAAGATACGTGTGGCCGAAGAGGAATTCTATGCGAGCATAGCCCGTCCCACCGACGCCCACCTTTTGGGAATTGTCGAGGGCTCGCCCGTGCTCGATTTGGTCCGTACAACGTATAACGAGTCAAACGAGGTTGTGGAGTATACGCTCTCGGTTGCTCGTGCCGATCAGTTTAAATACAAGGTTTATCACCAGCGCAACGTTTAGCGCCTCCAGTGTTTTCATGTGATGATTCTTTGCATTTAACTGGTTACTACCAGATAACCAACCGAAGTGTATAATTGCACGTCAGAGGATTACTTCTAGAGAGAGGTATTAGAATTGTTCGAGAAGAGTGTCGAGGAGCTCACCGAGCTCGGCGCCCAGATCACCACGGCCGAGATTGCTCAGCAGCCCGAGCTTTGGCGTGATACGCTCAACATCTATCGCGAGAACAAGGAGGCCATCGAGGCCTTCCTGGCCGAGGCTCGCGCTATGGGCGAGGGCCGTCTGTCCGTTGTCTTCACCGGTGCCGGTACGTCCGACTACGTTGGCGATACCTGCGCCCCGTACCTGCGTCACGCTGGCAACACTGATCTCTACGACTTTAAGCCCATCGCCACGACCGACATCGTGAGCGCTCCGCGTGACTTCCTGCGCGCCGAGGATCCCACACTCGTGGTTTCCTTCGCCCGTTCCGGCAACAGCCCCGAGAGCCTTGCCGCCGTCGCCGTTGCCAAGGAGCTCGTCCACAACGTCAAGTTCCTCAACATCACCTGCGCTCCCGAGGGCAAGCTGGCCGTCGAGTCCGCCGATGATCCCAACGCGCTGACGCTGCTCATTCCGCGCGCCAACGACAAGGGCTTCGCCATGACCGGTTCTTATTCGTGCATGACCCTGCTCTCTACCCTTATTTTCGACACTGCCTCTGATGAGCAGAAGGCCGAGTGGGTCGAGACGATTGCCAAGATGGGCGAGGAGGTCATCGCTCGTGAGCCCGAGGTCGCCGATTACCTGGCTGGCAACTTCAACCGCGTGACCTACTTGGGTTCTGGCTCCTTCGGTGGCCTTGCCCAGGAGAGCCAGCTCAAGATCCTCGAGCTCGCTCACGGTCTGGTCGCTACTTCCTACGACACCTCTATGGGTTATCGTCACGGACCCAAGTCCTTCGTCGACGACAAGACCCTCGTGTTCGTGTTCGTCAACAACGATGCCTACACCCGTCAGTACGATATCGACATCCTCAACGAGATCGGTGGCGACGAGATCGCTCAGCACACCATCGCCGTTCAGCAGGAAGGTGCCACCGTCTACGAGGGTGAGTCCTTCACCTTTAAGGGCTACGAGGCACTTCCCGAGGGCTACCTTGCACTGCCGTTCGTGATGTTTGCTCAGGCTATCAGCCTGCTCAACTCCGTGCGCGTGGGCAACACGCCCGATACGCCGAGCCCCACTGGCACGGTCAACCGCGTGGTTAAGGGCGTGACGATTCACCCCTTCACCGCTTAATCGCGTCCCCCCTGTAAGGGCGCCCGTCCGCTCATAACGGCGGGCGGGCGCTTTTTGTTTTATGTGAGCTGGGTATAAGCATCACTACAGTCAACTGCTTTAGAAGCAAGGAGTGCATATGAGCACGTACGCAATTAAGGCTGACAAGTTCTTCTTGCCGGCAGGCCCGCAACTGGGCGGCTATCTTATGGTCGAGGATGGCGTCTTTGGCGCCTGGCAGGCCGACGAGCCCTCTTGCGAGATTAAGGACTACACGGGATCGTGGATCGCACCGGGTATGGTCGATACTCACATCCATGGCTTCTACAACCACTCAACTACCGATAACGATCCCGAGGGCATCGATATCAGCTCGGCCGAGCTCGCCCGTCGCGGTACCACCAGCTGGCTGCCCACGACGTTCACCGATGGCGTCGAGCAGATCAAGGACGCCTGCGCCGCTATCGCCAAGGCGGACGAGGGCCGCGGCCCCGACTTCTGCGGTGCTCGCATTCAGGGCATCTACCTGGAGGGCCCCTTCTTTACTATGAAGCACGTGGGTGCGCAGAACCCCGCTTATCTTATCGATCCCTCCGAGGAGGTCTTCGATCAGTGGCAGGAGGCTGCGGGTGGTCGCATCGTTAAGAGCGCCATGGCGGCCGAGCGCGACGGTGCCGCTGCTTATGCGGCTGCTCTGAACGCCAAGGGTGTGGTGACCAGCATCGGTCACTCCGACGCCACCTACGATGAGTGCATCGCCGCCATCAACGCCGGTGCCAGCTGCTTTACGCATACCTATAACGGTCAGCGCGGGCTGCATCACCGTGAGCCCGGTGTCGTGGGCGCTGCCATGTCCACGCCCGAGACCTACGCCGAGATCATCTGTGACGGCAAGCACGTAAACCCTGCCGCCATTAAGGCACTGCTGCAGGCAAAGGGCTGGCAGCACACGGTGCTCATCACCGACTGCCTGGGTTGCGGCGGCATGCCCGAGGGCAGCTACACCAGTGGTGGCATGGACGTCATCATGAAGGACAACCTGTGCTGGCTCGCTGACGGCAAGAGCATTGCCGGCTCGGTGCTCACGCTTGCCCAGGGCGTCAAGAACATCGTCGACTGGGGCATTGCCAGCGCCGATATCGCCATTCGCATGGCAACCGAGGTGCCGGCACGCTCCGCGCACATCGAGGATAAGTGCGGCAGCATCATGCCGGGTCGCGACGCCGACTTTGTCGTGTTCGACCATGAGCTCACCCTCGTCGAGACGTATGTTGGCGGCCAGAGCGTCGGCAACGCCTTTACCGAGTAACGATAGAAAAAGACGGCGGGCCCGAATCTGCTCGGACCCGCCGTATGGGTTAAACGCTCAAAAGTACCTTAACAGTTACAGCTTGTTAGCGATCTTCTTTGCCGTGCGCTTAACGCCGGCCACCAGGCCTCCTGCAGGATGCTCCTTCTCGTATGCTAGGCGCTTCTCGCGCTTGGCGTACTCTTCGACGATGATGTCGCCATACTCGTCTTCGATCTTGTCGAAGAAGTCGACAGCGCCCTTAATTTCCTCAGCGGTCGGGTGTCCCTTTTGGACACCACCGGCGAGCTTGAACGGCCCCCACGTATCAAAGCCGGGGCAGCCGTAGACACCCATAAAGATGGCCTGCCTCATGCGGCAGATGCCATCGATATCCTTGCCGTACCACTTGTTTTTGCCACCGTAGGTCATAAGGCCAAACACCTTGTCCTGCGGCTGCAGCACGTTCGTGAGCACGCGTGCCATGTCCTTGTCGATCTCGGAGTAATAGATGCCCGTGGCGACGCCGATCAGATGGTATTCGTGCAGGTCGGGGTACTCGTTTTTACCGAGCGCCTTGACGTCGAGGGTATCGATCTCGGGGTGTGCCTCGACGATGGCGTCCACGAGCTTTTTCGTATTGCCGTGGTGGCGCGAGGCGTAGAGGATGATGGTTCGCATAAGAAGGCCTTTCAGCTGTAATTGCATCAATGTCTGTATGGTACCCCGTTGCATGGCTGGGATACCGGACGTATCGATGAACGTGCGGGTTTGTCCTTTTGTCAGGGCCGAGACGGGTTCTTGCGAGCAAAAAGCAGTTGTTCGAAAGGATGGGCAATGGAATACGCTCTCTCCAACGATTCGATTTCTATTAAGGTGTCCACGGCTGGTGGTTCGTTTACCTCGATTGAGGCCGGAGGTCGCGAGTATCTGTGGCAGGGCGATTCTGCCGTGTGGTCCGGCCAGGCACCGATTTGCTTCCCGATTTGCGGAGGCTTGCGCGACAACAGCGCCATGACGTTCGCCGGGCATCATGTAAAGCTCGCTCGCCACGGGTTTGCGCGCAAACAGGAGTGGAAGCTGCTGAGCCAAGGTGAGAACGAGTTGGCGATGTGCCTGGCTTCGGAGGATAACGCCGCGCTGCTGAGCGATTATCCGTACCCGTTTAAGCTTGTCGCTCGTTATACGCTTGAGGGGGATGCCGTGCGCGTCTCCTATGAGGTGACCAACGAGGGAACCGAGGACACGCCGTTCTTTATCGGCGGTCATCCCGGCTTTAGGTGTCCGCTCCCTGAGGGGGGGGGCTTTACGGACTACGAGGTTGGCCTTGTGAAAGACGAGGGGGCCGGGCTCTGCACCGCCGTTCCCTCGACTGGATTGATTGACGTGGCAAACCGCTCCAAGAACCCCATGGTGGGAAAGACGCTGCCCCTGTCGCACGAGCTCTTCGATTTTGCGGAGACCATCTTTGACGTGCTCGAGAGCCGCCAGGTCACGCTTTCTAAGAAGGGGGAGGACAAGGGCGTTCGCCTGAGCTTCGAGGGCTTCCCGTATCTCATTGTGTGGAGTAAGCCCGAGGGCGATTTTGTGGCAGTTGAACCCTGGGGCGGCCTCTCGACCTGCTCCGATGAGGACGACGTACTTGAGCATAAGCGCGGCTGCCTTGTCGCCAAGCCCAAGGAGACCATCGTTCGCTCGTTCACGATTGAGATTCTGTAATTCCGTTTTGTCGACTCGTATCGCGAGGCATAAGGAGCCTGCGAGATAAGGAGCTAAAAATGATCCTCACCGTTACGATGAACCCGTCTGTCGATACGCGCTATCAGCTCGATGAGCTCGTTATCGACGACGTCAACCGTGTGACGCCCGAAAAGACCGCCGGCGGCAAGGGCCTCAACGTGGCCCGTGTGCTGGGTCAGCTGGGCGACGACGTTGTGGCGACCGGTCTGCTCGGCGGCCATATGGGCGCCTACATGGCTGAGCTCATGGACGCCAACGGTATTAACAACGACTTTGTGCCCATCAAGGGCGAGACTCGTATTTGCCTCAACATCCTCCACGCCGGCAACCAGACCGAGCTGCTCGAGAGCGGCCCGACGATTGCCCCCGAGGAGCTCGATGCCTTTACCACCAAGTTTACCGAGCTTGCGAGCAAGGCCGACGTCGTCACCATCTCGGGTTCGCTGCCCCGCGGTGTCGAGGCAGACTACTATGCCAAGATTACGGGCATTGCCGAGAACGCCGGCGCCAAGGTGTTGCTCGATACCTCGGGCGCCTCGCTCGAGGCCGCCCTTAAGTCCGAAATTAAGCCCGAGCTGGTCAAGCCTAACCTGACCGAGATCAACGGCCTTCTGGGCACGAGCTTTACCACCGACGATGTGGACGAGCTCCGCGCCGCGCTTGCCTCCGATGCCCGCTTCTCCGATATCCCCTGGGTCGTCGTGTCTATGGGTGCCGCCGGTTCCGTTGGCTTCCACAATGGCCGTGCGTTCCGCGCAAAGACGCCCGATATCCCTGCCGTTAACGCCACGGGCTCTGGCGACTCGACCATTGCCGGCTTCGCACATGCGATTGCTGCTGGCGCGGATGACGAGACGGTACTGCGTACCGCCAACACCTGCGGCAAGCTCAATGCCATGGATCCCATGACCGGCCATCTGGTCATGGACCGTTGGGACGAGGTCTACAACGGCGTTGTCGTGACCGAGCTGTAGGAGCTTGTGCGCCGCCCCCGGCATCGGTTGCTTGCTTGTGGTTAGAGTTGACGGCAAGTGCGGTAGCATTATGCCGGGGCGCGACGCCGATGCTGTCGTGTTCAATCCCGACCTTACCCTGGTCGAGACGTATGTGGGTGGCAACAGCGTCGGTAACGCGTTTGCCGGGTAGCCGCCAAAGAAACGATCCGAGAGGGGATTTAGATGATTTACGGTGCACTGGGCGATATCGAGGAATACCGCGGAATGCTCAAGGGCCTCGATGTGCTGATCGATTGGCTCGAGGAGAACGACCCGGCGAAGCTTGAGGTCGGCAGCCATCAGATTCTGGGCGACAAGGTCTTTGCGAACGTCATGGCTCCCACGACGCGCCCCGAGGCCGAGGCTCACTACGAGACGCATCAGCGCTATCACGATCTGCAGATCGACGTCGAGGGTCGCGAGGCCTTTAAGGTTGCCACGGGCAGCCTGACGCTGGTTCAGGAGTTTGACGAGAAGGACGACTACGATCTGGTCGATTCCGACGCTTCGATCGCCGGCGATCTTGCCGACGACAAGTTTGCGCTGTTCGTTGCCGGCGAGCCTCACATGCCCACGCTCGAGTTCCCGGGCGATGGCGCACAGCCGGTCAAGAAGATCTGCTTTAAGCTGCTTGCCGACGCCTACTGGGAGGAATAGCGAACTGCTCGGCTGAGCTGTTCGTATGCTGGCGTGATTCCATTGAGGAGCGCGCTTGAGCCCCGTTAATCGCGGTTCCCTTGGGGATTGCGGTTGGCGGGGCTTGTTTGTTGAGTAGGGGAGTTGCCGGCGGCGTTGTTCTTGGGTTGGCGCATGCGCACTCAAAATCGGCAACAAAAAAGCCACCCGAAGGTGGCTATCTTGTGCAATGGAGCCAGCGACCGGGCTCGAACCGGTGACCCCCGCTTTACGAGAGCGGTGCTCTACCAACTGAGCTACGCTGGCGACCATGTGATGACGCAACTGAGGCGTCAACGGCTGTCTATGATACGGGACATCGCACATCCGCGCAAGTGTTCTGACGGCTTTTCTCACTTTAAATGCACTAATATTGAAGACGTGATGTCCCGCTCGTATGGGTCTCAAACAGAATGGGGCAGCCATGGCTCAACCCAAGATCCTTCTCACGCGTATCGATGACCGTTTCATTTACGGGCAAGACGTTGAGCTGTGGAACGAAGCCGTGGGCTCCAACCTTGTTTTAATCGTCAACGATGAGATCGCGGCGGATTCGCGCCAATGGGCACCCATGAGGGTGGCGGCGCCGGAAGGCGTTTGGACGCGGTTTTTCTCGGTGCAAAGGACCGTCGACATCATTCATACCGCAACGTCGCGCCAGTTGATTCAGATCATGGTGGCCTCACCCGCCGATGCGCTCGCGCTGATTAAGGGCGGCGTGCCCATCACCAAGATCAGCATCGGTCACATGCAGGCAGGGGAGGGCAAGCGCCCCATAACGCCCGCAGTCGCCGTAGACGACGCAGATGTCGCAGCCCTCAAAGAGCTGCAGGCGCTCGGCATAGAGCTAGAAATCCGCTATCTCCCCAGCTCCAATCCCGACCCCATCCAACTAGTCATTTAAGAACGTCCCCAGTGACTAGGTAGCAAAGCGCCCGTCGGCGGTGGTGGCGGCGGGCGCTGCTGTGCGATATGTCGCGCTGTGGGCTTAGTGCCTCATAAAGTGGTATTCGATCACATTGCTGTAGGGGTGACCCGGGCCCACAATGCCCTGCGGGAACAGCGGCTGGTGCGGCGTGTCGGGGTACATCTCTGCCTCGAGGGCAAAGCCGGCGCCCCAGCCATAGTTAGCATCGTCCTTGGCGTGCTCGTCGCCCAGCCAGTTTCCGGTGTAGAGCTGCACGCCCGGGGCGGTGGTGTAGTAGTCCAGCTCACGACCGGTACACATCTCCTCGACATGCAGGGCGCGACGCAGGTTGCGGCCGTACTGATAGCCATCGATGCACAGGCAGTGATCGTAGCCACGGGTCTGCTTAATCTGCGGGTCGTCGGCCTCCATGCCAGGCGCGACGGGGCGCAGCTTGCGAAAGTCAAACGGCGTGCCCTCGACCGGAGCGATCTCGCCGGTGGGGATGTTCTGCTCGTTAATGGGCAGGTAGTGAGCAGCATTAGCAACAAAGAAGTGCTCGCAGTCCATGCCGGCGTTATGGCCGGCAAGGTTAAAGTACGTGTGGTTGGTCATGGACACGTACGTGGCGCAGTCGCTCTCGCAGCCATACTCGATACGAAAGGCGCCGGTGCGCGTCACGGTAAACACGGCCGTAAAGGTGCGGTTGCCGGGAAGGCCCAGCTCACCGTCCTCAAGCGAGGTGGTCATGCGCACGGCATTGTGGACCTCGTCGAGCTCAACGTCCCATACGCGCTTGTGCAGACCATGCTCAAGATCGCTGTGCAGGTTGTTGGTGCCCTCGTTGGCGGGCATATGCCAGTCCGTGCCGGCGATGGTGATCGTGGCACCTGCAGTGCGGTTGGCCACAGGTCCGATGGTCGCGCCAAAGCAGGCGGGGTTGTCAAAGTAATCCTCGAGCTTATCGAAGCCCAGCACCACATCGCGCGCGTTGCCGGGGATGTCGGGCACGTCGATGCCCAACACGGTGGCGCCATAGTCCATAATGCGAACGCAGATCTCGGGCCCGTTGAGGGTGTAACAATGAACGGGGGTACCGCACGGCGCGGTGCCGAAAAGCTCGGAAGTGATCATTTGGTTCCTAACATCGAGGTATTTCGGACAAACTGTAGCGCGAACAGGCGAGATTATCACTACACCCCACTAAAGCAGGGGGTATTTTTCTCAAAAAAGTGATGATTGATTTACTGTGGACAAACAAAAAGAAACCCGCCGGGATGCGACGGGTTTCTTCCACAGGGGATATGTGGCAATGAGTTAGGCGTTTGCCTTTGCGGACTCGGCTTCCTTGGCAGCCTTGAGGTCCTCCTCGGTAAACTTGCCGGTGGTGAGCGGCGAGAGGGTGCACTTATCCTGCTTCGCGTACTCGATGTTACGGGCGATCATCTGCTTGCGATACCAAGCAAAGAGCGCGACGTAGATGACGATAGCAACGACCGTAGCGATAATCATGGTCACATCGCCCGTGGTCGCCTTGCCCACGAAGAAGGCCAGGAACTTCTCGACAGGTCCTTCCATGGTGGTCTGAGAGATCAGGCCGGTAACACCATCGGGGAAAGCGCCGACAGTCTTAGCGGTGAAGGTAACGAAATCGGCGA
>CALBBA010000293.1 GCA_937926755.1 uncultured Collinsella sp. | reverse complement strand
TGGGTTTCTGCAGAATTTGATGATGGTTCTGGGGCCAGTTGCCGGCGGTTTTGTTGTCGCTCAATTTGGGGCGGAGGCTGTTCTTGCATTAGACGCGCTTTCTTTTGCCGCGTCGTTCTGGTTGCTGCGAGATGTTCCGTCGGTTATCGAGGTTAATGATAAAGAGGGGATAAGCAAAAATGAAAAAAACAGGACTGCATTTAGTGATCTTAGCGCGAAGCACTTGGCAATTGGTTTCCTATTAATCGATATTTCTAGTGGCGTGGCATTCGGCTCTCTGAATTCTCTTTTGCCAGCTATAGCGCAATTGCAATTTGACTCGTCATCGATACAATACGGATTCCTTCAGAGTAGTCTTACAATCGGACTGTTGTTCGGAAATACAATATATGGTCGTTTAATCAGTGGTTCCGATTGCGTTAAATCATATTGTTTTGTGACGTATCTTGCGCTCGGTGCGTATCTGGCGTTTGGCTATCGCTATGCGTCTGGGATATCGTTTATTTTTCTTTTTATCGTCGGTGCCGGAAACGCCATTCAAGATGTGCTTCTCATAACATCGCTGCAGGATTTGGCGAGAGACGGATCTGAATCGATAAGCCTGTTTTCAATTAGGGAGTCTTTGCAATCGGTTGCTGTTGTTATTTCAACACTCCTTGTTTCGCTGTTCACGAGCATCGCGATGTTCTCAATTCTCGTTACAGGACTTGGTGTATTTTCAATTATGATGGTAGTTGTGTTTCAATTGAATTATTTGCGAAAGATGTGACGTTGATATGCCTAAAACGCTTTTAGTATTTCCCCCCAGGATGGAGTCCAGTGGGGCCGTATCTTGCCTTGCCTGTTTTGAAGTCATATCTTCAAGAGGTTGAACAATACAAAGTTGACATTGTTGACTTAAACGTGGAATTTTACGATGACCTCCTATCTTTTAGACATGTCGAAGAGTGCTGTAAAAGGTATCGGGAATCAAAGGATTCGTTTAGTTCGAATGTTCAATTAACAATCGAGTTGATACAAAAGTCAGCACTTAATGTTGACGAAGCAAAAGATATTTTCAGATCAAAGAGATACTTTAATCTAAAAGAAAGACAATATGCTGAAAACATTTTTAGAAATGCACTCTATATCATAAATCACGTCTCATATGGAGTTAAATACACGTTCAACTCCATAGATCTGCCCTATGATTATTATTCGACACCAGAAATAATGAAATCGCTTGCGGATACCCTGCATAATCCGTTTATTTCCTTCTATGAAACTGCCTTTCTTAAGCGTATTCAGAGGGAAAAAATCGAGTTTATTGGGATTTCGGTGAGCGGCTGTTTCCAATTGATTTCCGCAGTTACGTTAGCGAAACTGATTAAAGAAGAATGTCCATCTGTTAAACACGTCTCATTGGGCGGCAATTACATTACTCGTTTAGCAGATGACTGCATGAAAGAATGGCATCCCTTTTTTGAATACATTGATTCGATAATGATGTATGACGGCGAAGAGCCGCTTGCACGTCTTCTTGAGGCTCTTGACTCTGGTGATGACAATCTCGACTGTGTTCCAAACCTTTGCCATGCTAAAGGTGGAAAGATATATAAAAACCATCGGATTGAGCAAACATTTATCAACGATACAGTTCCCGATTTCGATGGCTTCGCCCTTTCTAAATACTTCATGCCTGAGTTAATATTGCCGGTTTATTCCTCTAGGCAGTGTTTTAATCATTGCGCCTTCTGCACCATTCCCGGTGCTACTGGTGGTTGTTACCGAAAGATGCCCATATCGAGAGTATTTGAAATAATGTGTCGGTTAAATGAAAAATACGGCACGAGAGTTTTCTCTTTTGTGGATGAAACATTCGAAGGCAAAAGAATGGAGCAACTCGCGGATGAAATAAACGCATCGGGAAAAACGTTTTTCTGGCATGGAGAAACGAGGTTCTCTCCAACCCTAAGTACAGACGTTTTCAACAAGATATACCAAAGTGGATGTAGGCAGATTCAGTTTGGCCTCGAGTCATACAACCAAAGAGTTCTTGATCTAATGAAGAAGAACACGAGAGTTGATTGGATTGATCGCAATATCCATGATTGTCTCAATGC
Organism: uncultured Collinsella sp.; assembly: GCA_937926755.1. Lineage (GTDB taxonomy): Bacteria > Actinomycetota > Coriobacteriia > Coriobacteriales > Coriobacteriaceae > Collinsella. The sequence goes on along the minus strand of CALBBA010000293.1, from coordinate 7,882 downwards.
GGGTATTCCTGTTCATCTATTCTTTATGATTGGCTTTCCGACCGAAACTAAAGAAGAGGCTCTGAACACCTTAGCTTATACAGAGAATGTTTTGAATTATTCAAAACAGGTATGTGGTGTTCCATATTCCACGAGAGGATTTACGAATTTTGGTCTCGTTATGGGGTCGGATGTTTGGAATCATCCCGATAAGTATGGTGTCTCTGTAATGCCGAAGTCCCAATATGAGGATTTGCGCCTCGAAGTGGATTATGTTTCAGGCACTGGTTTAACTTTAAATGAAGCAAAATCCTTATCTGATGAGCATCATATTGATTTTTATATGCAAGAGGTCATAAACGGTAGCGACACAATTGACTTGCCCCAGCGGCTTCATATTTCAGAGGTGACCTGGATCCTAGATTCTATTCACGCTGTCAGGTATAAGGGACATTTGACCAAAGTAAAGCGACGGCTAACTAGTCTAAATCCAGCCGATCGAATCTGGCTGGATTCCAAGACCTCTGTCGTGCTCGTTGAGCCATTTGCCTACTTCTATAATTCTGAATACCATCATGTCTATGCTGTTTCCCAGTTGGTATACCTTAAGTTGGCCCGTTTATTGGAGGCCGATTGTAGCATTTCTCTTATCCTTGATCAGGGCGACCTCGAGCTGACAAGGGCGATAGAAGAACTGTTGCATTATGGATTGCTGAATACAAATATCGATGCCGATTATGTAATGCACGATAATGGTTTTCAATTGGTTAAAAGTTCGTTTGTGAAAGAAGTCGGACGCTCAAAAGAGGGGTTAAGAGTACTGCTGAGTTGTGCCACCCATAGAATGTGTGCGGTTAATGATTTTTCGTTCGCTTTGCTTTCGTTGTTTGAAAAGCCGATTACTAAGAACGAGGTGCGCGACATTTTGAAAAAAGAGGGACTATCGGCAAACGAGGAGCAACTAAACAAGTTGGTTGATAATTGCATGAAAGCAGATATACTACAATTGATTAGATAGAGGAGGTTTCTGCATGGACGTTATTAACAAAGATCTCTTGGAGCAACTGAAAGAGTTTCAGGAAGAGGGCGTCGTGGTAGAAGTGTTCGACTTTGAGGACTACATGGATAAATTCTGCCATTAGTTTCGAAATTTACTCGCCTCGCTTAAAGGAGAAGTCGATTATCGATTTCTCCTTTTTAATTAAAGATATTATTGAAATACATGCTCTTAGCACAGGTTGGCCTCTCAGTAAACTGGGAGGTTGCTTTGGCTAGTTAGAGATATGTGAACGTCCGTTAGACTGAATCTCAGGGTAGAAGGGGCCTCCAGTGTCCAGATCAACAAGGCAATGCTGCGTTTCGGCTAATAAGAACGATGGCTTTTTGCGTGTGGCGGCGGCGTCGCCGCAGATTCGCGTTGCCGATGTCGAGGACAATGTCGAGGTTGCATTGGCGGCTGTTCGCGAGGCTGCCGAGCGCGGCGTTCGCGCGCTGGTGCTGCCCGAGCTCAACTTGTGCGGCTATACCGCGGCCGACCTGTTCCATAATCGCACGCTGCTGCATGCCTGCGAGGCTGCTTTGGTGCATATCCTCGATGAAACCCGCGAGCTGCCGATTGTCTTTACCATCGGTCTTCCCGTTGCAGTTGCCGAGAATATCTACAACTGCGCCGCCGTGTGCTGCGCGGGCGAGCTTTTGGGTCTTACGGCCAAGAAGTATCTGCCCAACTATGGCGAGTTCTACGAGCGCCGCTGGTTTGCTCCGGCGCCCGCAGATCCTGTGTGGGTCGAGTTTGCCGGTCAGGGTCCGGTTCCGCTGGGTTCGGGGCTTGTCTACCGCTGCTGTGATGAAGGTGCCGAGGACATGATGCTGGGCGTTGAGGTCTGCGAGGACCTGTGGGTGCCGGCGCCCCCTTCGACCGAGATGGCGCTTGCCGGTGCGACGGTGATCCTCAACCCGTCGGCCTCGGACGAGATTATCGGTAAGGCAGACTATCGCCGCAGCCTCATCTCCAATCAGAGTGCGCGCCTGTACTGTGCCTATGCCTACGCGGATGCGAGTGAGGGCGAGTCCACGACCGACATGGTCTTTGCGGGCGAGAACCTCGTCTACGAAAACGGATCTAAGCTCGCCGCCACGAAGCTCCTCACCTGCGATATGGCCGTCGCCGACGTTGACCTTGACCGCCTGGTTGCCGAGCGTCGCCGCTCGACGACGTGGACGCGCGCGGACGATGCGCCGGAGGCCACGACCATCGAGTTTTCGTTTGAGGGCGTGCTGGTTGAAGAACCTGTCCTGCGCGATGCGCTCGACATCGGCCGTGTCTTCCCCCGCGCGCCCTTTGTGCCGGCCGACCATGGCGACCTGGCCGAGCGTTGCGAGACCATCCTCGACCTGCAGACCGCCGGCCTCAAGACGCGCCTTGCCCACACGGGCACCAAAGCTGCGGTCATCGGTCTTTCGGGTGGCTTGGACTCCACGCTGGCGCTGCTTGTGACCGTGCGTGCCTTCGATGCGCTGGGGCTGCCGCGCACGGGTATCACGGCGGTCTCCATGCCAGGTTTTGGCACGACGCATCGCACCAAGTCGAATGCCGAGTCGCTTGCCCGCGACCTGGGCGTGAGCTTTCGCGAGGTTTCGATTCACGCGGCTGTGGAGCAGCACTTCAGGGACATTGAGCACGATCCGGCCGTCCAAGACGTGACCTACGAGAACAGCCAGGCGCGCGAGCGTACGCAGATTCTGATGGATCTGGCCAACCAGGCTGGCGGTTTTGTCATCGGCACGGGCGACCTGTCGGAGCTGGCGCTCGGCTGGGCTACCTATAACGGCGACCACATGAGTATGTACGCCGTCAACGCGAGCGTGCCCAAGACGCTCGTGCGTCACTTGGTGCGCTATGCTGCCGATGTCTTTGGCGGACGTATTGCCGAGGTCTTGCTCGATATCCTCGATACACCGGTGTCCCCCGAGCTTCTGCCGCCCACGGGCGACGGTGAGATTGCGCAGAAGACCGAGGATTTGGTGGGCCCGTACGAGCTGCACGACTACTTCCTCTACTACCTGCTGCGTTTTGGCTTTGAGCCGGGCAAGATCTACCGCATGGCGCTCAAGAGCTTCGAGGGCGTCTACGACGTCAAGACCATTCACACGTGGCTACGCACGTTCTACCGTCGCTTCTTTGCCCAGCAGTTTAAGCGCAGCTGCCTGCCCGATGGCCCCAAGGTGGGCTCGGTCACGCTCAGCCCGCGCGGCGATTGGCGCATGCCGAGTGACGCCAGCTCGCGCCTGTGGCTCGCCCAGATTGACGCGCTCAATCCGATGGACTAAGGTTGCCAAATTGAACCAAAACAGCGGGTGCAAGCGTTACACTTTTGCAATCTGATGGCCCGTATCGCGCGGCGCTCTTGTCGGAGCGCCGCGTTTTTTATATCGAAAGGTGGCACCATGCAGGCATCGCAGCGTCTCGACCGCTTTGGCGCGGAGGTCTTCGCCTCGCTCAACAACAAACTGCTCGCGCTGAAGGCTCAGGGCAAGACCATTTACAACATGAGCGTGGGCACACCCGACTTTAAGCCGTACGACCATGTGGTCGAGGCGCTCACGCAAGCAGCCCAAGATCCCGAGATGTGGAAGTATGCCCTGCGCGACCTGCCCGAACTCAAACAAGCCGTGTGCGATTACTATGAGCGTCGCTTTGGCGTTTCGGGCATTACGCCGTCCATGGTGCAGTCGTGCAATGGCACGCAGGAGGGTGTGGGTCATTTGGGTCTGGCTCTGCTCGATCCGGGCGACACCATTCTGGTTCCCGATCCGTGCTACCCGGTCTTTGAGGCGGGTGCCAAGATTGCCGATGCCAAGCTCGAGTACTATCCGCTGGTTGCCGAGCACAATTACCTGCCCTACGTGGCAGGCATTGATCCCGAGGTTGCCGATCGTGCCAAGTATATGATCGTGTCGCTGCCTGCGAACCCGGTCGGCTCGGTGGGCACGCCCGAGGTCTACGAGGAGATCATCGCTTTCGCCCGCGAGCACGACCTGCTCATCGTCCATGACAACGCGTACTCCGACATCGTGTTCGACGGCGAGCCGGGCGGCAGCTTCTTGCAGTATCCCGGTGCGCTCGAGGTGGGCGTGGAGTTCTTCTCGCTCTCCAAGTCGTTTAACGTCACCGGTGCGCGTATCGGCTTTTTGGTCGGCCGCGAGGACGTGGTCTCTGCCTTTGCCAAGCTGCGCGGCCAGATCGACTTTGGTATGTTCTTCCCGATCCAGAAGGCTGCTATCGCCTGCCTGAACGGTCCGCGCGATGAGGTCGAGGCGCAGCGTCTGAAGTACCAGGAGCGCCGCGATGCCCTGTGCGACGGTCTTGAGGGCCTGGGCTGGGAGCGTCCCAACGCGCATGGCTCAATGTTTGTGTGGGCCAAGCTTCCCGGTGGTCGCACCGATTCCATGGCGTTTTGCGAGGAGCTCATGGAGAAGGCCGGAGTTGTGGTGACGCCGGGCGCGAGCTTTGGTCCTTCGGGCGAGGGGCACGTGCGCATGGCGCTGGTCTTGCCGCCCGACCAGATTGCTTTGGCTGTCGAGGCCATTCGCGAGGCGGGCCTGTATTAGAAAGCTATTTCGACTCGTCAATAGCTCGAAACCGATTTCGTGCAGTTATTTTACGAATCCTGCAAACAATTTCGGTAAACGGTCGATTTTTGGCTGCGAATAGGAGCATAATTAAAGTCCCGATTGGATGTATTGGGATTACGGCAAGCCGCTCGGGTCGTTCCCGGGCGGCTTGTTTGTGGAGAGAGATGGGAGTTTCTAATGGTTAACGAGAAGAAGGTCGCTATTGTCGGCTGCGGCTTCGTCGGTTCGTCTTCGGCGTTCGCTCTGATGCAGAGCGGTCTGTTCTCCGAGATGGTCCTCATCGACGTGGACAAGAACCGCGCCGAGGGTGAGGCTCTGGATATCGCGCACGGCATGACGTTTGCCGAGCCGATGAAGATCTACGCCGGCGATTATTCCGATGTCGCCGACGCCGCCATGATCGTCGTCACCGCTGGCGCTGCCCAGAAGCCCGGTGAGACTCGCCTGGACCTGGTCAACAAGAACGTCAGCATCTTTAAGTCCATTATCCCCGAGATTAAGAAGTCCGGCTTCGACGGCATTCTGCTAATCGTCTCCAACCCGGTTGATGTTCTGACCTATGCTGCCATCAAGATGTCCGGCCTGCCCGAGGGCCATGTCATCGGCTCCGGCACCGTGCTCGACACTGGCCGTCTGCAGCAGATGCTTGGTGCCCACGTCGAGGTTGACCCGCGCGATGTCCAGGCTTATGTCATGGGTGAGCACGGCGATTCCGAGTTTGTCGCTTGGTCCAGCGCTCAGGTTGCTGGCGTTCCGCTGAACACCTTCTGCGAGCTTCACGGTCATCTGGAGCACGAGGCTGCCGAGAAGCGTATCGCCGAGGACGTCAAGAACTCCGCCTACACCATCATCGAGAAGAAGCACGCCACCTACTACGGCGTCGCCATGGCCGTCAAGCGCATCTGCACCGCTGTCATGCGCGATGAGCAGACCGTTCTGCCCGTTTCCTCGCTCATGGTGGGCGAGTATGGCCTGTCCGATCTGGCTATCTCCATGCCGACGGTCGTTGGCCGCGACGGCGTCGTCTGCCGCGTCCCCGTGCCGCTGAACGATGACGAGCAGCATGAGCTCACCGCCTCCGCCAAGGCCCTCAAGGACATCATCGACAGCGTCGACTTCTCCTGCTAAATCAAGCTCGCTAGAGCGAAAAGCTACAATGAAGGCGTCCGGGTCCACACGGCCCGGGCGCCTTTTTGGTGCAAAGGGGACAGGCTTGTTTGCAGCAATCTTCGATGCGCCTGGGGCGGGCTCGACCGCTATACTGGTTCGTGCCGAAATCGATCTAGAACGGAATGCCGTATATGAAAATCAATCACGCGATTCTGCATATCCTGGACTTTGACTCTGCCGTCAACGTCATGAGCCAGCGCGAGCTCGATATCGAGAGCCGTACCGTGCGCAGCTTCGTGACCACGCATCTGCGCCGCGCGCGTACCTCGGCCGATAATAAACGTGCCACATTTGCCGAGAACTCTGCGTTTGGCGGCGAGCTCAAGGGCTATTTCTTTGGCGAGCGCGAGTTCGTGGACCTGTCGCAGCAGATTGCGGAGTTTATCTCCTCCGAGCTCACCAAAGCCGAGAAAGCCGAGTCCACCGATGTGCTCGTGGCCGATTTTGACGACGATGAGGATGCCCGCTGGTTTGCCGTGATGCTGCTGGGCTCCAAGCAGGCTTTTATGCACGAAGTGGGCCGAGAGGAGGGGGAGGTGCGCAACGACATCGCGCGCCACTACGCCATTCTGCCGAACCCCTCGCAAAAGGTGCCGAGCTATGCCATCGTGCGTGCGAGTACCATGGAGATCGGCTACGTGGACAAGAAGCGCAAGATTGCCGGCGAGGACCGTATGCTTATCCCTGATGGCCTGCTGCAGTGCGACACGGGCGTGTCGGGCAAGGAGGTCATCGACACCGTGACGCGTGTGGTCGAGGAAGTCGCCGAGGAGCACGGTGCCAACACGGCCGTAGCGCTCGCTAAGGTTAAGGCTGCCGTTGCCGAGAAGGTTGAGGATGACGAGGAACTGCCGCCTTGGGATATCGTCGATGAGGTCTTTGAGGACGAACCGGTTATCAAGGAGAGCGTGCGCGCGGCGCTGACCGAGGAGAAGGTGCCTGAGCGTGTGCCCGTGGAGCGCAAACAGGTCGAACGCGCGGCGGTGCGCAATCATAAGATCCGTACCGACACGGGTATCGAGATCAGCTTCCCGGCCGAGATGGGTTCGAACTCCGAATACATCGAGTTTGTCAACGAGCCCAACGGCCTCATCTCCATCGAGCTCAAGAATATCGGCAGCATCGAGAATCGATAAGGCTTTTTACTTTTGAATAAAAGTCTGGATTATTTTTTGAAGTATACTTTGAAATATAATCCAGATTATTTTTTGGAGGTCAAAATGTCCCCACTCGTTCTGGAAAAACCGGTGTTTACAAAAGACCAGGTTGTTTCTGCTACCGAAGCAAGCAAGTCCTTATCCGCCATTCGTAAACGCGCAAAACGCGCGCCTCAGTTCATTGCTGATCATAATGATATCGATACCGTGATTATCGACTATGCTGCCTATGAGGAAATGTACGGCGCGCTGCAGTATCTGCATGAACTTGAGATAAATCGCATCGCTGCGGATCGAGTCAAGCATGGTCCGCATGAGTTTGTTCCGTTTGAGGACGCCTTAACTGCCGAGGAGCTCGCGGAGCTTGAGTCGATGGATTCGGATGCGATTCCCGACGAGGATCTTTTCGAATGAGCGGGCATTTTGTTGTCGGCTTTTTGAATCGAGACGTCGAGAAGGAATATCAAAAACTAGATGGATCCCAGCGCAGGCTCGTCCGTATTGCCGTCGCAAAATTAAAGACGCGCGCTGATGAAATCGGAACGCCGCTTCACGGCGAGCTCGCCGGCTGCAAAAAGATTAAATGGCGGAATGCGGGACTCAGAATGGTTTTCCGAATCCGAGAGGACGGAATGGTTGAGATTGCCGAGATTGTGGCAATAGGGCGGCGCGATCGTTCCGAGGTCTATAAGACGGCCGTAGGGCGCCTGTCAAAGCAACCCGCCATGGTTGAATACGACGGAACCCTGAGATAAAGAAGGCCGAAGTCCCGGGCGGGGCTTCGGCCTTCTTGCTTGGGGCTGAATTACGTTGCAGGTCGAGCATACGTCAGCGAAAACGTCCCTAGGCGAGCAAGGTGACGTGAAAGAGGAGGGAAGCGTACTTCGGTACGCGACCGACGATTGAACGTCAGATTGCCGCTTAGGGGCGTTTGCAGCGTC